>CALIIG010000331.1 GCA_938018155.1 uncultured Prevotella sp. | reverse complement strand
TTTAAAGAAACGGTATAAATCCTGTAAGTAAAGCCGACGGTAGTAAGCTGGTGTTACGTCCTGTACACTATCACTACCAACTATGCCCAGTGAAGCCTCACCATTCTTAAGCATTTCACGGATGTTAGCTGGTAACTGATTGAATACTGACGACAGACCAAGAACAAAACTATATTTATCTGAATCGCAAAACGGGCCCTTTTCGAACATCTTCTTCATGTAAGACGAATCCATAAATTCGGCAGATAAATGCTGAAGTTGGGGGTGATCAGAATAAAAAGGCATAAACCAGTTGGCAAAAGTGTAGAAGAAACTAAAACGTTTCATCTTTGAAAAGCCACCGAAATAAATATCAGCTCCCTGACGTTGCATATCTACAATTTTCTGGATACCACTTTCAAGCTCCTCCATTTTACGCTCTTCATGATCAGGATGCAGAATATCTTCAAGCGACATATCGTCTTTCTCCTTTATCCCAAACTTTGTAATTTCATAGCTTTGATTATTCAATAAAGTAGGCATCACCTCTTTTTTAATACGCTCTTCGTCACGTTCTGCATTCTGACAATATACGATTTGCATTTGTAATTCAAGCAACTCGTCACGAACTTCCTCACGAATAAATAAATCGTTAAGCTTTTGGTGTAAGGCTTCAATTGACCATAAATTATCCTTATCCAAACAGAAAGCCCAACCTACAAGAGCACGTTGTCGGAGCTTGTCATTCAGAGACTGCTCATAAATACATATTAATGTCCATACTTTCTCTGCATCCATTACAAACAAACCCGACATCATGATGGCAGAAACAAGCAATTGCGCATCAATAATATCAATGGTCGGGGAAAGAATTAACGAGAGCATATCAGAAGCTAACTCATGACTCCATTGCTTTGATCCAATAATATCAAGAAATATTTCTGACAAAAATTGCTGGTGATTGTTGGATAACAGCTTTAGTTCTTCATTTTGTTGTTCTTTGGGGACAAGCGAAAGCATTGCAACATCAGACACATATCCTTCCATTTTATTACGAATATCGTTGACATCAATCTCCTTAACATGAGCCGTTAACAACGAATTTGCATCGGGGTTATTATATAATTGAACATAAAGCTCGATATTGGCAAGCAGCTTATATGTTCGGGAAATAAGTCGGGAATAAAGCTCATTTCTCTCAGGATCATCCATTCCTGTGAGCAAATATTGCATCATCAACTTATAATCATCTTCAATAGCATCGAATGTCTCAATAAAAGCAGGAGAAGATGGAATAACAGATGCTTTTACAGCAGCCAGAATACTACCAAGAGATTGGCTTTTTTTTATTTGATTTTTAAGCGATTTAATGTGACGAAGCAAATCTTGCCAACTTATATTGCCAGAAAGATGTGTTGAATGTTCCATGAAAAAAGAAAACTATATTTATTGTTTTTCCCAACGCCTGGCTATATTAATATCACGCTGTCGTGGAAGTGTTGTATGCTGATAACGGAACGCCGGGAGAGCTGCTATTGTCTTTTCATCAGCCCCCATGTATTTGGTAATAATAGCAGAAAAGGCTTTTACCCCTTTCTGATTTAAAGAATCGCACATTTTATTATAAACATCCATAAATATTTTTAGCTGACGACGTCGGTCTTTTACTTTCAGGGCATTAGCACGGAAAGCTATAACGCCCGGAAAAATATTTTTTTTACGACTATCCATTAAAACCACATTATTATTAATCATAGCAGCGGTTGCCTGCGGCTCAGGTAATAACATGGCATCCATTTCGTTATTAAGCAGCATTTTTAAACGCGTAAAGACATTGTTTATCTGTATACGATAAACATCGCTTTTAGGCTTGGCACTATCGATTGCAAGGTTGGATAAATAATCAGTAGCCGAAAAACGAGTCATCGCTATCATCTTATCGGATAACTGTTTAATTTCATGTACACGTGATTTCTTATTGACAATAAGCAACCAATAAGCATTTGTTGCTGCAATATATTTCAGAGGCGTACCATGACGCTGTAATCGTTCGGCACGGAAAAGATCGGTTACGAAGCCTTCTACATGGCCTCCTGCAACGAGTGTATCCTCATCTAATTGTGCATTACAGCGTTTGATACGAACATTTATTCCTGCTTTTACAAAGGCACTGTCTTCAATAGCAAGAAAAATAGGCAAACAATCCATCGTGGGCACTGTAGCTATTTTCAACGCTGCAGAATCGGCACGTACCATCTCTGCTTGCTGAGCACGAAATGTTTGTTGCTTTTCCTTGTAACTTTGTCCGCAGGAAAAGAATAACAAAAGGAAACTGAATGTTAAAAAAAATACACAAATCTTATTCATTGCCTTGCAAAGATAACAAGTTTTTTTGCAATAATGATATTTTTTATTACTTTTGCAAGGAATGTCATATCACAAAACAATCTCGCGTAAACATGGCAAAAGACAAGACAATGTTTGTCTGCAGCAACTGCGGATACGAATCAACGAAATGGCTCGGTAAGTGTCCTTCATGTGGAGAATGGGATAGTTTTAAACAAATAAAGGTCGCTCCCGATTATAATACAAACAATGCAAGGAGTGCCGTACGTTCGCTACAATCCTCTATGTCTTTAAGGGGGCTGTCAAATTCTGATAACCGACCATTAAAATTACAGGAAATATCATCACAAGAAGGTGCCCGAATTATCACACCTGACAATGAGCTAAACCGTGTGTTAGGAGGAGGATTGGTTCCGGGAAGTCTTGTCTTGCTTGGTGGAGAACCAGGTATTGGTAAGTCGACGCTTACCTTACAAACTATTGTCAGCATACACGACAAACGTATTTTATATGTATCGGGCGAAGAGAGTGCACATCAAATTAAAAAACGTGCAGAAAGGCTTCTCGCTGATGGTGAGAAGGGAATGTCCGACAATGTGTTTGTTCTTTGCGAAACCTCTTTAGAAAATATTTACGGATATGTTCAGGAAATAAAACCCGAACTGATGATTATCGATTCGATACAAACCATATCAACAGAAACCGTAGATTCTTCACCTGGAAGTATTCCGCAAGTAAGAGAATGCGCTGCCTCTCTGCTTCACTTTGCAAAAAACAGCAATGTTCCTGTTATTCTAATCGGACATATTAATAAGGAGGGAACACTGGCAGGACCTAAAATATTGGAACACATCGTTGATACAGTCATTCAATTTGAAGGTGACCAGCATTACATGTACCGAATACTAAGAAGTATTAAGAACCGGTTTGGCAGTACATCAGAGCTTGGTATTTATGAGATGAAGGGAAATGGATTGCGTCAGGTATCAAATCCTTCCGAATTGTTGCTCACACAAGACCATGAAGGGTTGTCAGGAATAGCGATTTCGTCAACGATTGAAGGTGTAAGACCCTTCCTGGTAGAAACGCAGGCATTGGTTTCATCGGCAGCTTATGGTACGCCACAACGTTCAGCAACAGGCTTTGATCAGCGTAGGCTAAACATGTTATTGGCTGTTCTCGAAAAGAGAGTTGGATTTAAGTTGATGCAAAAAGACGTATTCCTCAACATTGCAGGAGGATTAAGGGTAACAGATATGGCAATGGACCTAAGCGTTATTGCTGCTGTATTATCGAGTAATGTAGATACTCCTATTGAGAATGGGTGGTGTATGTGTGGCGAAGTGGGACTAAGCGGTGAAGTTAGGCCAGTTAGTAGGGTTGAGCAACGCATTGCAGAAGCTGAGAAATTAGGATTTGAACAAATTCTTATTCCCGCATATCATATGCGAAATATTGCTCCTGACAAATATAAAATAGAACTACATCCTGTTAGGAAAGTGGAAGAAGCCCTGAGAGTTCTCTTTGGATAAAACATTAAACAATGGTGTTGATTATAGCTATTTTATTTGTTTTATTTTTCCTACTCTTAGGTAAATGTCAGCCAAAACACCAGGCAAAGTTGATGACCAAAGAAGAAATATGGAAGACATTTGATCGGAAATACTGGGAATATAAAGAAAACAGGCCCACAAAAATAAAGGAAATTGCAGAAGCATATATTTATTATAACGGAGAAATATGTCCGATGAATGTCGGGGATTATGGTGCTTGGGAATTTACGTATCAAAATAAATTCAAAGCCCTTAATCAACATAAAGAATATCCTTATGAAGCATATAAACCAACAAGATTCTGTATTTATAAGGGATATACCTATTTATTTGATGTATGGGGCGATATAGTTATTCTGAATCCACGTTCAAATAAAACCAGAACATATTTGAAATTAGATGATACCGACAGAAGACTATTGGCTATATTATACAAAGATTTCATTGCCACATCACCTACTATCTGGGAGGAGCGAAGTAAAATAAAGGGATTTAGATTTAATGTTGAACATAAAGTTTTTCTCTATAAGGATAACACATACATCGAAGAAAATTTGAACAATGCGTGGAATCATTGAAGATAATAATAAGTAAAACATATTAAACATTTGTTTATCTAAAGATGATAAGCAATATATATAGTTAAATTTCAATATGAAAGATTCTGTAATAATAGTAAGCGGCGGAATGGATTCTATCACTATGCTTTATGAATTTAAAGACCGAATAGCACTCGCAATTTCGTATAACTATGGCAGTAACCACAATGCTCGTGAAATTCCATTTGCTGAACTTCATTGTAAACGCCTTGGAATACCTCATATTACCATCGACTTAGCTTTTATGCCACAATATTTTAAGTCGAGTTTATTGGAAGGTGCCGGGGCTATTCCAGAAGGAAACTACGATGAAGACAATATGAAATCGACAGTTGTTCCATTTAGAAATGGTATCATGTTAAGCATAGCCATTGGGATAGCAGAAAGTAATCATCTTCCTTTTGTGATGATGGCCAACCACAGTGGCGACCATACCATATATCCTGATTGCAGGCTTGAATTTGTAAAATCGATGTCAAAGGCCGCAGAAACAGGGACTTTTGTCGGAGTAAGACTTTTTGTTCCCTATACCAATATGACCAAAGCTGATATTGCAAGGCATGGGAAAGTACTTGGAATAGATTATAGTGAAACATGGAGTTGCTACAAAGGAGAAGAAAAACATTGTGGGAAATGTGGTACCTGTCGCGAACGTCAAGAGGCACTCAAAGAGGCTGGAATAGAGGATACAACTGTATATGACGAAATATAAAAGCATACTGATGGAATCAGTAAAAAGGAATCAACAGTAGATTTAATCATCGTTTTTAGCATATACACATGACAAAGATATATCGTGAGCACACAAAAAAAGATAAAACTTAATGTAGTTTGCCTGCTCTATCGTGCTTTTTCGTATCTTTGTACAGGAAAATTTATTTTTAAACTAAACAGAAATACAATGACAATTGATCATTTTAATTTCGCTGGAAAAAAAGCGATTGTACGTGTAGACTTCAATGTTCCATTGGATGAAAACGGTAATGTAACTGACGACACGCGTATTCGCGGTGCTCTTCCTACTCTGAAGAAGATTCTTGCAGATGGCGGTGCTGTTATCATGATGAGCCACATGGGCAAGCCCAAGGGAAAAGTAAACGAAAAATTAAGCCTAAAACAAATTGTCAATAAAGTGTCTGAGGAATTGGGCGTTGACGTTAGGTTTGCTCCCGACTGTGCAAATGCTGAGAAAGAAGCTGCAGCCTTAAAGATGGGTGAAGCCCTGCTTCTTGAGAACTTACGCTTCTATCCTGAAGAGGAAGGCAAACCAACTGGTGTAGAAAAGGGCACTCCCGAATACGATGAAGCAAAGAAAGCTCTTAAGGAAAAACAAAAAGAGTTTGCTAAAAAATTAGCATCTTATGCCGATGTGTATGTAAATGATGCGTTCGGTACTGCACACCGCAAGCACGCTTCAACCGCAGTAATAGCCGATTACTTTGACAAAGATAGCAAGATGCTTGGCTATTTGATGGAGAAAGAGGTAACGGCCATTGATAATGTATTGAAGAATGCCAAACATCCATTTACAGCAATCATCGGTGGATCTAAAGTAAGCTCAAAGCTTGGAGTTATTAAAAACCTGCTCGATAAGGTTGATAATCTCATCATTGGTGGGGGAATGGGCTACACGTTTATTAAGGCACAAGGTGGACATATTGGCAAATCACTCCACGAAGACGATTTAATGCCTGAAGCTTTAAATGTAATTGCTGAGGCAAAAAAGAAAGGAGTTAATCTTAGTCTTTCCGTAGCGACTCTCTGTGGTAAGGATTTTTCAAATGATACAGAACGCAAAGTGTTCCCTATTAATCAAATACCTGACGAATGGGAAGGTATGGATGCCTCTGAAGAATCTATTAAAAATTGGAAGAAAATCATCATGGATTCAAAGACTATCCTATGGAATGGTCCGGTAGGTGTGTTTGAATTAGAAAACTTCTCACATGGAACAGGCGAGATTGCCAAAGCCGTTGCAGAGGCTACACAAAAGAATGGTGCCTACTCTCTTGTTGGAGGTGGTGATTCAGTTGCAGCAATCAATAAGTTTGGACTGGCTGATAAAGTAAGCTATGTATCGACAGGCGGTGGTGCTATGCTCGAAGCTATCGAAGGAAAAACTCTTCCAGGCGTAGCAGCTATTAAGGGAGAATAGTCACACTAGTTTCAAATTTAAAGTAATTTTAAGACGTCTGCAATGTAACGATAAATGTTACGTGCGGACGTCTTTGTTTGTTTATAACCAATATTTCGCAAATGAAGAAAGCACTTTTATTCGTATTTTCGCTGGTTTACCTGAATCTTTGTGCCCAACGTAATGAGATTTTAGATCCCAATATTGCTTCTCTTCAAGTGGTTGCAAATAATGATTGGCTCGGCTTACCCGTTATAACCCTGAACAGTGACGATGTCATCAACATCGATTTTGATGACTTAACCCATGAATATCACCGCTATTGCTATAAAGTAGAACACTGTGAAGCCAATTGGAAAGTTTCAACCTCTTTATTTGAAAGCGATTATATTGATGGCTTTGCATCTGATAATCTAATAGACGATATTCAGGAATCTGTCAACACCAATTATCAATATACACATTATCACTTTGCTCTTCCTAATAATAAATGCCAACCCAAACTAAGTGGTAACTATAAAGTGACCATATATGATGAGAACAATGAGAAAAAAATAATTAGCAAAGCATATTTCATGATTGTCGATCCGTCAATGTCTGTAAACCTCAATGTAACCACAAACACAGATATTGACATGAACGGGAAACATCAGCAAGTAGAAATGGCCGTTGGCTACGGTAACAACATTGTAACTAATCCTGCAACGCAAATTAAGACTGTTGTCATGCAAAATTGCAGGTGGGATAATGCTGTTGTAAATGCACAACCTCAATATATTAAACCTAACGGCTTACAATGGAGCCATTGCAGGGATTATATTTTTGATGGTGGAAACGAATATCACAAGTTTGAAACACTTGACGTTACCCACACAACCATGGGTCTGGAAAGTATTAACTGGGACGGAAAGAACTACCATGCCTGGATATGGACAGACGAACCAAGACACAGTTATGTCTCCGATAAAGATGCAAATGGGGCTTATCTGATAAGAAACTCAGACAATATTGAGAACAATACCGCTTCTGATTACATCATAACACACTTCAGACTCAAAACCGAAAAATCAATATTTCCCATTTATATCAACGGCTTCTTCACCAATGACCACTTTATTCCACAATACGAAATGCTGTGGAATAAAGCAAATCAACAATATGAATGTAACCTCTTACTGAAACAAGGCTACTACAGTTATCAGTATTTAATGATGACACATGACGGTAAACTTACCCCTGTACCATCAGAAGGCAACTTCTTTCAAACTGAAAACACATACCATGCCCTGGTTTATTTCAGAGGAAACAGCGACCGAACCGATCGCCTTGTAGGCTATACCTTCGGCAAATGGAATTGATATTTCTCATCAAAGGCTTTTCTAACCCTGTTAATTTCTATAAATGTGGTTCCTCCTCCCTCGCCAAGTGAGCCTGAAAGATAAGCCACCTTGTCATTGTCTGTTAAATAGCCTTTCTGCCGAAGCATGCGCAAAGCGGCCAGAAACATAAAGTCAGCATTCCTGTGTTCCTTTTGGTAAACCGATATTACACCATAAGAAAGATTTAGCCATCGTTGTGTTTTCTCCTTATAACAAATAGCCAAAATAGGCTTTGGACCGCGGAAAGACGCAAGGTTACGAGCTGTCTCACCCGTCTCCGAATCTGTTATAATGCCCTCTACACCCAGTAATCGTGTTGCGTCTATTGCAGCATGAGCCAGAAATTCCCTTTGTGTACAATTTGACATCAAAGGAATGTCCTCTGAATGACCAAAGCTTTGGCGATCCTTTTCTGCCTGCTCTGCAATTGATGCCATCGTACGAACAGCTTCCAATGGATATTTTCCCGATGCTGTTTCGCCACTAAGCATTAAAGCATCGGTGTTTGAATAGATGGCATTTGCAATGTCGGTTACTTCTGCACGTGTAGGACGCGGATTATTAATCATCGTATGAAGCATTTGTGTAGCTACAATTACAGGCTTATGCTTCCTTACACATTTCTTAATAATTTTTCTTTGTATTCCGGGTATACATTCTATTGGAACTTCAATACCCAAGTCTCCTCTTGCAATCATAACGCCATAGCTGGCATCAATAATCTCATCGATATTATCTACACCCTCCTGATTTTCTATCTTTGAGATGATTTTAATATCCGAATTGTGCGCATCCAATATATCTTGTACGGCTTTTACATCATCGGCCGAGCGCACAAAGCTATGTGCTATAAAGTCAATGTCTTCCTCTATAGCCAGTAAAATATTACATTTATCCTTTTCAGTCAGTGCAGGTAAGTCAATATGTTCGCCTGGAACATTTACGCTTTTATGTGCTCCGAGCACGCCATCGTTCATCACCTCAACATAAATCGTAGGACCTTCAATCCCACGAACCTTCATGTCTATGGCTCCATCATCAAACAAAATATTGTCTCCGATCTTCAGGTCACAGGCAAATTCAGGGAAAGACACATTAATATAGTCGTGGGTTGTCTTCACATCGGGCCTGCCTACAATCTTAACAACCTCACCCGTTTTGTACTGAATGGGTTCATCAACATCCGTAGTACGGACTTCCGGACCCTTTGTATCAATCAAAATACCAATATGGGGAGATACCGCCCTAACGTTTTTGATTATATTTCGAATACCATCCGGTGTTGCATGGGCGGTGTTCATACGAACCACATTCATCCCTGCGATAAACAGTTGTCTTATAAAATCAATTTCACAATGACGGTCACTTATCGAGCAAACAATCTTTGTCTGTTTCATTGCACATTATCCATTTTATGCAAAGTTACTGTTTTTTCTGATATTATTCTATAATATCATTTAGAATTAAGACAGGCAGCACACATTTCTGCACATCTTTCACCATCCATTCCAGCCGATACAATTCCTCCCGCATAGCCGGCACCCTCTCCACATGGAAAAAGACCTTCTATCCGAATATGTTGTAACGATTCTCCGTTGCGAAGTATACGAACCGGACTTGACGTGCGGGTTTCAACCGCAATAAGCACTGCTTCATGGGTCAAAAAACCATGACTACGCTTGCCAAACGCCTTAAAACCTTCTTGTAAACGATGACCGATAAATTGCGGAAGCCAAAAATGCAACGGACTGCTAATCAGCCCGGGTGCATAACTACTACGTGGCAAATCGTAGCTTAGCCTGTTATTCACAAAGTCGGCCATACGTTGAGCAGGTGCCGTTTGCTTCATATTGCCTTGCTGCCAACAGTTCTTCTCCAATCGTTTCTGAAGTTCCATCATACAAAGATTTGAAGAATACTCTGCTTCACTCAACATTTTAAGCGACGGAATATCCTCCGGATGTATCTCAACAACCATACCACTGTTCGACCATGCCGTCCCCCGATTGCTCGGTGACATACCATTTACCACAATCTGTTCAGGCCCGGTCGCTGCTGGAATAACAAATCCGCCGGGACACATACAAAACGAATACACTCCCCTTCCATCTACTTGTGTTACAAACGAGTATTCTGCTGCTGGCAAATACAGCCCCCTCCCATCCTTGTTATGATACTGAATCTGATCAATTAATTTCGACGGATGCTCCAAACGAACGCCTACAGCTATTCCCTTTGGCTCAATTTCTATCCCCGAATCATTCAGATACTGATAGACATCACGTGCACTATGCCCTGTGGCAAGGATTACAGGACCATGGAAAATTTCCTCTTTCCCTTCTTTCATATTTAAGGCTTCCACGCCCACCACTTTGTCTCCTTGCAATATTAAGGACGTCATCTTGGTTTGAAAATGCACTTCTCCTCCACTCTTTACTATCTGAAGGCGCATGTTTTCAATTACACGCGGGAGCTTATCCGTCCCAATATGCGGGCGAACATCAGCTAAAATATTGGTAGAAGCACCATGCTGACAGAACACATTCAATATTTTTTCAACGCTTCCACGCTTTTTACTACGCGTATAAAGTTTACCATCGCTGAACGCTCCTGCCCCGCCTTCGCCAAAACAATAGTTACTTTCAGGATCGACTTGCTGCGTACGGGTAATCAATGCCATGTCCTTTTTACGCTCTCTCACATCTTTTCCCCGTTCAAGAATAACGGGACGGTAGCCCAATTCTATCAGCCTCAGCGATGCAAACAGCCCGCCGGGACCTTCACCAACAACAATAACCTTCGGTCGTTCGCTCACATCGGGATATTCTGTATGCTGAAAACCATCATCCTGAGGTATCTCATTGATATAGGCCCTTACCTTTAAATTTACGAAAATATTACGCTGCCGTGCATCAATACTCCTGCGCAGCACACGCACCAGGCATACAGACTCCGCGTCAATACCCTTTTCTTCTGATATAAAACTAACGATATTCTTTTCTGATGCCGCAACTTCAGGTCTTACTCTAATCTGAAATTCTTCTACCATGACTGTGTTTTCTATTTATATTGCAAAAGTAATGAAATAATGTCATTTTGCACAATACCAACTAATTAGGATAACATTTTATCACATTCTTTCTTTGAAATGCAACATAACATTACTAACTTTGCACACAAAGTATTCGTATAGCCTGTTTGTTTTAAGGATGCGGGTACAAGTCATTTAATATAAAAGACATGAAGGTTCTTAAATTTGGCGGAACATCTGTTGGTTCCGTGGCGAGCATTTTATCCCTGAAACGCATCGTCGAAAAAGAAGCATGCCGTCAACCCATTGTTGTTGTCGTTAGTGCTTTAGGGGGAATTACTGACAAACTTATTTCAACATCTCAGCTGGCGAAGGAAGGTAACGACGGATGGAAACGGTCGTTTGAAGAGATTGTCAGCCGACATCACAAAATGATAGAGGCCATCATCACCGATCTTAAAGACCGTGAAGATCTGTTCAACAAAGTTGACAAGCTCTTTGAGCAGCTCCATTCCATTTACTTTGGTGTATATCTTATACATGACCTTAGCCACAAAACGCAGGATGCCATCGTAAGCTATGGTGAAAGATTAAGTTCAAACATCGTTGCAACACTTGTCAGAGGAGCTAAATGGATGGACTCAAGGGAGTTTATTAAAACCACTAAAGCAAACGGGAAAAACAAGTTAGACAGCGAGCTTACTTACCATCTGGTGAAAGAAACCTGTGCTAATTTCTCACGAATTACGCTTGTGCCCGGTTTCATTTCTGCTGACAGC
The DNA here is from genome assembly GCA_938018155.1 of uncultured Prevotella sp. GTDB lineage: Bacteria > Bacteroidota > Bacteroidia > Bacteroidales > Bacteroidaceae > Prevotella. Next base: position 247 of record CALIIG010000331.1, on the reverse strand, counting down.
AGTACAGGAGAAACCACTAATTTAGGACGCGGCGGCTCTGATTATACCGCAGCTATCATCGCAGCAGCCCTCAATGCAGAGCTACTTGAGATATGGACTGACGTTGACGGGTTCATGACTGCCGACCCCAAGGTCATTCAATCAGCCTATACTATTGATGAGCTTAGCTATGTAGAGGCCATGGAACTTTGCAATTTCGGAGCCAAAGTAGTATATCCTCCCACCATCTATCCTGTAAGAATTAAGA
>CALIIG010000330.1 GCA_938018155.1 uncultured Prevotella sp. | reverse complement strand
CTTACCACTCATTGGCTGGTTTTATCATGAATTGTCAGGCTTAAAAACGAACAAAAAGGGATAGCATACTCGTAAAGACCATGCTATCCCTCCTGTTAAAATACAATATTTTATATCAGTTACTTTTTGGAAGCATTCTCAAGAGCAAGGGTCATTGTCTCCCGATCACAAATTTCCGAAGGACCCCAATACTGAATTGGACCCGGATAAATGTAGCAAGTCTCATTAGCCCATTGCTCACGGTGAGCAGCAAACTCCTTAAATGGTGCCCCGTCAAGTTCAACAAGGGCCTTACGAATAACAGGCTTCATTTCGCCGTTACGACGTTCCATGTTCATCATCATGGTGATTGGCACACCTCCTGCACGCCATTCGTCAGTGGGAGCAGATAAGTTTTTAACTATCGACATGTAACCCGTCTTGCCATTTGCTATAAGGTTGGCAGCACTTGTACCCAGCGCATAGCAATAGTCGGCATCGAAATTTGAAGGTGCTGCGCAGCGTCCTTCGTATCCAAAGAAGTGATGTTGTGCTGCGAAATGACCAGCAAACTTACCGTTTTCTTTCCATTCATCAAGCTTTGCACCTACCATATCCGAGATAAGTTTTTCGGTTTCTATCAACGATACCTGTACATTTCCGTGAGGATCGCGGTCAAGCGACAACTGGCGTGCAACACCTTCGGGAAGCGTTGAGAACGTGTCGGCATTTTCTTTGCTGAGATGAGCTAAGATATACTTGCGCTGATTCTCTTCGTCCAAGTCTTTATAGTCGGCACCATGAGCCGCAAGAAGGTCATTCAGTTCGTCGATAAGACGCCCAATTGCCGGAATAAACTCAATCAAACCCTCGGGTATAAGAACCACACCAAAGTTGTTGCCATTCTCTGCTCGTTTAGCAACGGCCCTGGCAATCTGCTCTACAATCTGGTTCAGTGTCATGTCTTTCTTCTCGATCTCCTCTGAAATCAGACAAATATTTGGCTGTGTTTGCAACGCACATTCTAAGGCAATATGAGAAGCTGAGCGTCCCATAAGTTTGATAAAATGCCAGTATTTGCGTGCTGAATTGGCATCACGCTCAATGTTTCCAATAACTTCAGAGTAAACCTTTGTTGCAGTATCGAAACCAAACGAGGTTTCAATCTGATCATTCTTTAAGTCACCATCAATTGTCTTAGGACAGCCAATTACCTGCACTCCATATTGTTTTGCTGCATAATATTCAGCCAATACACATGCGTTGGTATTTGAATCGTCACCACCTATAATAACAATGGCCTTAATATTTAACTGACGAATAATTTCGAGTCCCTTTTCAAACTGTTCCTTTTTTTCAAGTTTGGTACGACCGGAACCTATTAAATCGAAGCCGCCTGTGTTGCGATAATCATCAATTATGTCTTTTGTCAGCTCAACATAATCGTGATCAACCAGCCCGCCGGGGCCCATAAGGAAACCATAAACTTTGTTATTTGCGTTCATTTTCTTAACTGCATCGAAAATGCCGCTGATGACATTGTGACCACCTGGTGCTTGTCCGCCAGAAAGAATAACGCCCACATTTATTTCGTTTTTTGCCTCCTCGTTGCCCGGAACAAATTCAATAAGAGGCATTCCATACGTGTTTGGGAATAGCTTTTTGATTTCTTCTTGATCGCCTACGCTTTGTGTTGGTTCACCTTCCTTAACCTTTATTGCACCCTGAAGGCCCTTTGGAAGTTTCGGTTGATACAGCGCACGGGCCTGCTGTAAAAGACTTTTCTTCATGTTTCTTGTTGTTTCTGTTTAGTTCTATATATATTTTCGTGCAAAAGTACGCGATTTAGGCGAAATGAAGAAACGAAAAACTAAGAAAAGCCATTTTTAAAACATTTTTTGCAACCTCCGTTTTACAATTCTTTTTTTTTCTTTATCTTTGAAGCTGAAATGGTGTTTTCTAACTAAAAAATATTATTATATGGCAAAGAAAAGAGACTTAAAGCATGCAATAAATTATGTATGTAATGACTTATTTGCAGAAACTGTTGCAGCCTCATTATATGGATCCGGCCAAAATAAAGATGCTGCT
>CALIIG010000329.1 GCA_938018155.1 uncultured Prevotella sp. | reverse complement strand
GTATAACTTGCCATTCAAAAGAATACCACCCGCGAAACAGGCACCGGCATTCTATAAAAAGCAGATATAAAAAAAGTCGCGCTTCTCCAAAAGAGAAGGCGCGACACGCTCAGGCTATTTAAAAGATAAGGTTTTATATTTTTGTCTGCGGGTGTTACTTGCGACCGAAATCGGCAGGAATTTCGCCCCATTTTGCAGTTTCCCATTTAATAATAGGTGTACGGACGGTATGTGTGCGGAGCCATTGTTCGGCGCGGGCGATGATTTGGTACAGCGGTTCCGTCTTTTCGTTGCGCTCGAGCCTGGTCTTGCATTTGCGGTTTCTTACCCACAGAATGGCGTTATACGAGTCAGAGTAGATGGTTTTATCGTTTATTCCCTGTTTCTCCATAAGGGCAAGGGCGTGCACAATGGCCAGAAACTCACCTATATTATTGGTCCCATGCAACGGCCCGAAATGGAAAACCTGTGCCCCTGTCGCCAAATCGACGGCCTGATACTCCATAGGACCCGGATTGCCGCTGCAGGCAGCGTCAACCGCCCACGCGCCTGCCCTCACCTCTTCAGGAAGTGGAAGCACGGTATCGTGGCGATAATCGGGTGGATTTACAGGTGTAGTCTTCATCTTTTAAGAGGCTGTTACATACGCTCGGGCACTTCAATGCCAAGCAGTTCCATGCCGTTTTTGATGGTTTTGGCCACGTTGGCGGCAAGGACAATGCGCGTAAGTTTCTCGGCTTCAGTGTCGGCACTGAGGATGCTGTAATCGTGATAGAACTGGTTAAAGTCTTTTGTCAGCTCGTAACAATAGTTGGCAATGCCTGCCGGATTGTAGTTTTCGCCGGCATCGCGCACCGCAATCTTGAAGTCGTCCATCTTTTGAATGAGCTTCATTTCCTTGTCGTTGAGTGGTGAGCCGGCAGGAAGCCCGGCCGGAATCTGTATATTTTGAGCTGCGGCATTGCGCATAATCGAGCGTATTCGCGCGTAGGTGTACTGGATAAAAGGCCCGGTATTACCGTTAAAATCTATGCTCTCGGCAGGGTTAAACAGCATATTCTTGCGGGCATCAACCTTTAAGATGAAGTATTTCAGGGCACCAAGGCCGACGATGCGCGCAATATCCTGCTTCTCTTCATCGCTCATATCCTTAAACTTGCCAAGCTCGTCGGAGGTGCGTCTGGCATCGGTTATCATCTGATTGATAAGGTCATCGGCATCAACAACGGTGCCTTCGCGCGACTTCATCTTGCCATTCGGCAGCTCAACCATACCGTATGAGAAGTGAACAAGGTCCTTCCCCCACTTGAATCCCAGCCTGTCGAGGAGCAGAGAAAGCACCTGAAAGTGATAGTTTTGCTCGTTTCCTACGACGTATATCATCTTGTCGATGGGAAAATCGTTGAAGCGCATTTCGGCAGTTCCGATGTCCTGTGTCATATAAACCGATGTCCCGTCGGCACGAAGCAATAGCTTCTGGTCGAGCCCTTCTTTCGTAAGGTCGGCCCAAACACTGCCGTCTTCTTTCCTGAAAAAGAGGTTTTTGGCCAGCCCTTCTTCAACCTTCTTCTTGCCTTCGAGGTAGGTATCCGACTCGTAATAAATCTTATCGAAACCAACGCCCAGTGCCTTGTAGGTATCGTCAAAGCCTGCATATACCCAGTTATTCATCTTTTGCCAGAGGCTTCGTATCTCCGGGTCGCCCTGTTCCCACTTGACAAGCATGTGATGGGCTTCCTTAATGAGGGGTGCTTCTTCCTTAGCCCTGGCCTCTGCCTTGTCTTCATCTAAGCCTTCGGCGATGTATTGTGCCTTGAGTTGCGTGCACTCTTCCTTATAATGCTTGTCAAAAAGTACGTAGAAATCGCCAATGAGGTGGTCGCCCTTCTTGCCTGTCGACTCGGGCGTACAGCCGTTACCCCACTTCATCCACGCCAGCATCGACTTCATAATATGGATGCCACGGTCGTTGACAATGTTGGTTTTGATAACCCTGTTGCCGTTGGCCTCCATGATTTTAGCCAGCGACCATCCTAACAAATTGTTGCGAACGTGCCCTAAGTGCAGCGGTTTATTGGTGTTTGGAGACGAGTATTCAATCATGACCAGCGGGCTGTCGGCGGTTGCTTTCAGTTCACCGTAATGCGGATTTGCATTAATATCGTTGAGCAAAGCCACCCATGCCCCGGGAGCAATAACAAGGTTAAGGAATCCTTTTACAACGTTATATGATGCAACAGCCTTGCATTTTGAAACAAGCATACGACCTATTTCTTCAGCTGTTTCTTCGGGACGCTTATGCGAAATTTTCAGGAACGGGAATACTACTAATGTTAAATTGCCTTCAAACGTGGGCTTGGTTTTCTGAAGCTGTACCATATTTTCGGACACAGTTTGTCCGTAAAGCTCGCTGACGGTGCTGATAACCGCAGAGCTAATTTCCTTTTCGATATTCATTTATGCCGGTAACAATAATATAATTAATATTGAAAGCGTGACGCAAAGTTACGAAAAATATATATATAAAGGTCCAAAGGGTATTATAATTTTGGGTTATATGATATATACTTTCGGTTTTATTTCATACTTTTGCAATAATAATGACAACCCGTTTAAATAGAAATCATTCGAAGTCGGTTTACCGAACCATTGCCGATTATGGTATCATTACCATCGCAATGTTGTTGGGTGCAGTAGGATTGACATTTTTTTTACTCCCCAACCAAATCACAACGGGTGGCATTATGGGTATAGCTTCTATCATATATTGGGGAACAAACATACCTGTCCAAAACACTTATTTTGTGCTCAACGCGCTGTTAATAGCGGTGGCTCTTAAGGTTCTGGGATGGCGATTCTGTATGAAAACCATTTATGCCGTGACGGTATTTACGGTGGGCACTACCATTCTGCAACACGTGGTAGACCCTAAACTACACCTCCTTGCCGACCAGAAGTTTATGGCCTGCATCGTAGGCGGTGTGTTTTTAGGCACAAGTGTAGGGCTGGGATTGTCGGCAGGAGGCAGCACGGGCGGCTCTGACGTTGTGGCTTCCATGGTAAAAAAGTACCGCGATGTATCGTTAGGGCACGGCATTCTTTTCTGTGACCTGGCCATAATAACCTCCAGTTATGTAGTGTTAAAAGACTGGGAGAAGGTTCTTTACGGCTATGTGCTGCTGTTTATTGTGTCATATTGCGTTGATTATGTGGT
>CALIIG010000328.1 GCA_938018155.1 uncultured Prevotella sp. | reverse complement strand
GTTGAAAACTACTATCACCAATTGAAATCCATATCTGAAAGTATGGGTATTCCAGAGCCTTCCGACTGGTTTTCAACACTTCTTCGTCTGCCTGATGTGGCTACTAAGACCGACATAGAGGAACTAACGGACGATGAATGGACTGCAGCTTGTGAGGCAATACATCAGGCAATTGATGCGCTGCAAACGTTCCGCCGTCAGGAAGGTGCTGCTTTGGAAAAGAAGTTCCATGAGAAAATTGACAATATTGCTGCTCTTTTAGCTTCTATTGAGCCTTATGAAAAGAGTCGTGTACCCAAAATTCGTGAAAGCATTCTGAAGGGATTACAGCAAATTCCCGAAGCCGACTATGACAAGAATCGTCTGGAACAGGAACTGATTTACTACATTGAGAAGCTCGATATAAGCGAAGAGAAGCAGCGTTTAGCCAATCATTTGAAGTATTTCAGAGAGACAATGAACGAAAATCAGCCCGTAGGGAAGAAACTTGGCTTTATTGCACAGGAGATGGGAAGAGAAATAAACACTACCGGTTCAAAAAGCAACCAGGCTGAAATGCAGAATATTGTCGTTAAAATGAAAGACGAATTAGAACAAATTAAGGAGCAGGTTTTAAACGCTTTGTAAAGTATTGCGTGCACCTTAAGCCTTTTGTGGCTATTGCACAAAAGGCTTTTTTTTATGTCTGAATTACCATATTACAATAGGTTAAGAGTGTAGATAATGGCATTTAATACTGAAAGAAGATGGAAACAACGCCCAAAGGTAAACTAATTATTTTCTCTGCGCCATCAGGAAGTGGCAAGAGTACTATCGTGAATTACCTGATGAGGGAACATCCCGAGCTTAATCTGGCATTCTCAATAAGTTGTACAAGCAGGGCCCCAAGAGGCACAGAGCGTAATGGTATCGAATATTTCTTTCTTTCTCCTGACGAATTTCGTCAGAAAATTTCGCAAGGAGAGTTCCTCGAATACGAAGAAGTTTATCAGGATAAATTCTATGGAACGCTGAAGTCGCAGGTTGATTCGCAGGCTAATCGTGGTGAAAATGTTGTGTTTGATGTGGATGTTAAGGGTGGCTGTACGATTAAAAAGTATTATGGCGACCGTGCATTGAGCGTCTTTATTCAACCTCCTTCGATCGAGGAACTGCGCTGCAGGCTGGAAGGTCGTGCCACAGACGCTCCGGAAGTAATTGAGCAACGTCTGCAAAAAGCGAAATATGAGCTTACCTTTGCCAATAAATTTGACAAAGTTATAGTCAATGACGACCTTAACACGGCAAAGGCTGAGGCTTATCGAATAGTAAGCGAGTTTCTTCAACAATAACCATTTTTCATTTTCTTTCTTTTTGTTTTTCTATGGCAGATCAGGCTCAACGAAAGTGCATAGGCATCTTGGGTGGGAGTTTTAACCCCATTCACATGGGGCATATCTGTTTGGCAAAGCAAATTATTACAGAAGCATCGTTAGATGAAATATGGTTTGTGGTATCACCATTAAACCCTTTTAAACAGGGCGTTACAAATTTATTGCCCGATGATATAAGACTCGAGCTGACGCGTGAAGCCTTAAAAGGCGAACACCATCTGATGGCATCTGATTACGAATTCGGGCTTCCGCGTCCTTCATATATGTGGAATACGCTTGCTCATTTAACGCAATCTTATCCTCAATACCGTTTTTCTCTTATTATAGGAGCCGATAATTGGCTTGCCTTTGACCGCTGGGCACGACACGAATTTATTCAACAACATTATCATATTCTGGTGTATCCCCGCAAGGGATATAACGTTGATGCTGCATCATTACCGCCTCATGTTCAGTTGGTAACAACCCAACTTTATCCTTTTAGCAGCACAGATATTAGAACGATGGTACTGCAAGGTCAGAGTATAAAAGGCTTGGTTCCCGATGAAATTCTCGATCAAGTTGAGGCTCTGTACCGGTAATTAAAAGCCTTATTCCCCTTGGGTATCCGCGGGAATTATACTAAATTTGCATCATAACATAGAAAAGTAAAGATGGGTATTGTTAAAAGGATAGTATACGGTTTGCTAAAACCGATAGCTCTCAATGCTGTTTTCTTCGTAACCATGTATGCTTTGGGTGTTCTCTGTGCCGTTCTTACCTTACCTGAACAACGCGGATCGCATCTCTATGATAACCTTTTCTTAGAGCTTTTTATTGATATTTATTTCGCCTGTGTGCTGCTAACGCTTGTTCCTTATACTATAAGGAGGTGGGCCCGGGCCTTCCTTTATGTTATATTTTACGCGGTAGCACTGGTTGATGTTTTCTGTTTCTGGAAGTTTTCATCCACATTAACACCAACCATGCTGTTGTTGGTTGGCGAGACGAACAGCCGTGAGGCTGGCGATTTCTTTCATACTTATTTCTCAACCGGTATATTATGGTCGCCCGTTGGCGTGCTTTTGTTCTTTATTTTGCTGCATATTCTTTTTGTATGCAGGCGGTGGTTGTATCAGTTTATTTCTGTAAAGTATCAATTATTATTTGGTAAAACCTATGACAAGCTGATGCTTTTCAGTCGGCAGTTCCATCTGAAAATCATAGTCTCTGTAACGGTTTTATCACTTCTTATTGCCGGAATAATCACCAGTTTCCATAATAAAGTGCAGATGACGCGCCTCATGACGGCTGATACTATAGGCACTGTTGAGCACATCCTTACTGAACGAAACCATGCCGAATTCTATTTACCCATTTACCGGTTAGCCTTTAGTGTATATAGCAATCACCTGGCATCGCAACAGGTTGAAAGGTGTATTGTGGCTGCAAAGAAGGTGAAAATCGACTCCTGTTCTTACCGTTCTCCCAATATCATATTGATAATTGGCGAGAGCTACGGGAAAGCACACTCGCAGCTTTACGGTTATCATTATCCCACAACCCCCCGTCAACTGAAGCTCGAAAGGAGCGGATTGCTGACAAAGTTCAGCGATGTGGTATCGTGTTGGAACCTTACGAGTTTTGTCTTTAAGAACGTTTTGTCCATGCACGTTGTCGGCGAGAAGGGCGAATGGTGCGATTATTCTCTGTTCCCCGAACTGTTTAAAAGGGCGGGTTACAATGTAACTTTCCTGACCAATCAGTTTCTTCCCCAGGCCAAAGAGGCGGTATATGATTTCTCTGGTGGCTTTTTCCTGAATAATCCGGAGCTTAGCAAGGTTCTGTTTACAACGCGCAACAAGAGCCTGCACCGTTATGACGATGGTCTTTTGTCTGATTATGACGAACTCCGTCAATCGGGAAGTATTACCATTAACAGCGGTCGCAGCCGAAAATCGTTGCCCGATGGTCATAACCTTATCTCATCGGTCAGCATGTCAACTACCATACCCGCGTGCCTGATGACCGCCGCGTTTTTACGTCGGCCGATTATGTTGACAGCCGTCCCGACCTCAATGAACGCCGTCGTCGTGTCCTCGCCGACTATGATAACGCCTGCCTTTACAACGATTCCATTGTAGCTTCCATTGTGAAACGCTTCGAAAATACAAACTCAATTGTCATTTATATGCCCGATCACGGTGAAGAATGCTATGAGCCGGGCCGCGACTTTATTTGCCGTAACCATAGTGCTGACGTCGACTGGCCGCTGGCTCATTATGAGTTTGAAATTCCGTTCTGGATTTATTGTACACATCGTTACGCCGTTACCCATCCTGAAATATTTAAGGCTGTTAAGGACGCAAAGGACAAAAGGTTCATGACTGACGCCCTTCCGCATATGCTTGTATGGCTTGCCGGCATCTCAACCAAAGACTATCGGCCCGAGTTTAACCTCCTTTCGCCCCAGTATGATGAACGCCGCCCCCGAATCCTAAAGCACTCGGCCGACTACGATAAGCTGCGCGATGCTGAGCGTGCACGTGAGGCAAGAGAAGAGAAAACAAAATAATACCGCCAACATTATTTCCATGGAATATCCTCATAACACCCTTTTGACAAAGGCTGAATGTACAGCATTAAGAGGTTTGGCCATCATGGGCATTGTGCTTCATAATTATTGTCACTGGCTCAATCCGGTGGTAAAGGAGAACGAATATCAGTTTTTCAAGCATAATGTAAGCTGGCTTTCACAGGTTACTACGTGCATGGATAGTATTTATCCCGCCCATTTGCTTTCTTTTTTCGGCCACTATGGCGTGCCTGTTTTCTTGTTTTTGAGTGCCTTTGGTCTCGAAATGAAGTATGGTCTGGCACCATCAAAGCCTGATATACCTTCGCAAAGGTTGGGCTTTTACCGTTTTACGCGTTACCATTTTCTGAAGCTTTTCAAAATGATGATTGCAGGTTTTGTAGCCTTTGCCATCGTCGACGCCATCACTGCCGCCCCATGGCATTACACGTTTATGCAGGTTTTGGGTCAGATGGGCATGTTTAACAACCTCTTTTTTAGCCCTGATCGCAACATCTGGCCCGGCCCTTTCTGGTTCTTCGGACTGATGTTTCAGCTCTACATTGTGTACCGTTTGTTGCTTTATCGTCGCCATTGGGCCTGGACGGCAGGACTGATGGTTGCGTGTACGGCGGCACAACTGCTGATGAATCCCGAAGGTGAGGTGCTCAATTACTATCGTTATAACTTCATGGGAAGCATGTTACCCTTTGGCCTTGGCATCCTTTTCGCCCGCTATGGTGAGCGTGTTATTCTTGTCCCTAAGGGTGGAATGGTTAATTTGATGTGTTTTATAGTTACGTTGTTCCTGATTGTATCGGCCAACAATCATTTTGTTACGTGGACCGTCATACCCGCTTTGGTATGTGTCGATGCTATTTATTTTATACGCTCTGTCGAAGCCATCCCCTCGCAAAACTTGTCTTCACTTATCATCAGTACGCTCGAATGGTTGGGCAGTATTTCAGCAGCGTTGTTTGTTGTACATCCTGTTTTGCGTAAGATATTTATTCCAATCTCCCGTCGTGGCGACATCTACACAGGCCTTTTGTTGTATGTAATAAGCAGTTTGGCGGTGGCCTGGCTCTTTCGCGAAATCATGAAGAAGATTCCTTCGCCCCAAATGAACGCACAGTAATGAAAATACCCGACATTGAATTAGCCAATATCAGCCGTTACCGTGGCGAGTTAATGGGTGCCGCCATGCTCTTTATCATCCTCTTTCATGTGGAGCTTTCGCGCTGGGATCCGTTCTTCGGGCTTCGCCGTATGGGCAATATAGGTGTCGATATATTTCTGTTCCTCAGTGGAATAGGGCTGTGGTTCTCATGGATGAAGCACCCCGGCTGGCACCGTTTCTTCCGCCGTCGTTACCTCCGCATATACCCAACGTGGCTCATTATTGCCTGTTTATATTACATTCCGCGTTTTCATGGCGGCAGCCTCATGTCGTGGGTCGACCTCATTGGCGACATCACCGTCAACTGGGACTTCTGGCTTCACGACGAACTTACGTTCTGGTATATCCCCGCTACCATGATGCTTTACCTCTTTGCACCGCCTTATATGGAGCTGATCAGGCGACATCCGGTTTATCGCTGGCTTCCTGTCGTCATGATTATGTGGTGTATTCTGGTGCAGTGGGTGACGCCTGTCCATCACGCCGTGGGCCATTTGGAGATATTCTGGAGTCGTGCTCCCATCTTCTTTATAGGCATTAATATGGGCGAAATGGTGCGTACGCGCCAAACCATAGACGGTACAGGCATTTGGATGATATTTATTATGTTCGTCATGTCGCTCGCATCGAGCATCTTTCTGGAGCAGGTTCGGCACGGCCAGTTCCCGTTATTTATCGAACGTATGCTTTATATTCCCCTCACAATAACAAGTATTCTTATCCTGAACCGCGTGTTCCGCCGCACCCCCCGTTGGTTTAACGCGTGCTTCCGGTGGGTTGGAGCCCTTAGCCTGGAGTGCTATTTGATACATATTCATTTCGTTCTCGATTATATTCCACGCTCATTGAGCTATTGGCCTACGTTCCTGTTATGTTTCGCCGTCACGCTACCGCTGGCGTGGGTGCTGAGTAAAATAGCCGGTTTTGTTTCGTCGCGTATCGACAAAATACTTGCCTGAGCGTCACGATATTTAAATAATAACAATCTATGAAAGCAACAAATACACCTTCTTTACGCGAAGAGCGGCTCCACGCCATGATGCGATTGCTGCGTCCTCAGCAATGGATCAAGAACCTCTTTGTGTTTGGACCTGTCATATTTGGTGGTGCTTTGTTTAACGGCGAAGCCCTTTTGGCGGGTCTCGCAACGTTCTTTTCGTTCAGCTTTGCTGCCTCAAGCATCTACTGTTTTAATGATATTCACGACCTCACCGACGATATACGGCACCCTGAAAAATGCCACCGCCCTATTGCGTCGGGCGTGGTAACGGTACAGCAGGCTTACGGATTGATGGTGCTTATGT
>CALIIG010000327.1 GCA_938018155.1 uncultured Prevotella sp. | reverse complement strand
GGAAAATGGCAGGATGCCGTTAACTATCTTGAAGATTTCTCTACAAAGAACGATGCTCTTGTAAGCCCGGCGGCCACTGCAGCACTTGGCAATGCGTATGCACATGTTGGTCAAATCGACAAAGCCATCAGCAAATTAAAGGATGCAGCCAGCAAGGCCGACTCGAAAGCTAAGGACGGTACCAGCAACAGCCTGTCGCCTACATTTCTTCTTCAGGCCGGCGAACTTTTGGAAAGTCAGAACAAGAAGGACGAGGCCCTAAAGATTTATCAGAATATTAAGAAGAAGTATGTTAATGCAGCACTTGTTCAGAGTGGCGATATTGACAAGTACATTGAACGTGTAACCAAGTAAATACATGGCTACCTCGCTCCACAATCTTTCTGATTACAATCCGGCTAACGTTCCCGACGCCAGCAATATGTGCTTTGGAATAGTTGTCTCTGAATGGAATCCGGAGATTACCGGTGCCTTATTGGATGGTGCTGTCAACACATTAGAGAAGCACGGTACAATACCAGAGAATATTCATATCAGGCGCGTCCCCGGCAGTTTTGAGCTTATTTACGGGGCGCAGCAAATGTGCAAGAACGACGGTTTCGATGCCGTTATTATCTTAGGTAGCGTTATTCGTGGCGAAACACCGCACTTCAACTACATTTGTCAGGGCGTTACATACGGCATTGCACATCTTAACGCCGTGCAAAATATTCCTGTCATCTACGGCCTTCTCACAACCGACAATCTTCAACAAGCCAAGGAACGTTGTGGCGGAAGCCTTGGAAACAAGGGCGGCGAGGGTGCAATTGATGCAATAAAAATGGCTAAATTCTAAAGCTTATGATGCTTTACGATCTTCTTCAGGCATACGAGTTTGATGAAATTATGCCTGTTATTACCGACATGTTCCCCGGTACCGACAAATATGAAAAGCCTCTTCGCGAAGCCTGGAACCTGTTACTTGACATGAATCCCGTTTTATCGAATAAGAATATTCGATATAAACTGATGAAAGGTTCGCGCGCAGAAGAATCGTATATGGGTGCAGAGGATAAGGATTTTGACACAACATGGGAGGTAATTATTGGCAAAAACCTTTCCCGCGAGAAAGGAGTCGACCTGTCAGATGCCGAGCTTATCGCAAACTGTCTGGTGAACATCTGTTTCATTGGTCACCATCCCAAAGCCTTTGACAAGGCTTATAACGAACTCATAAAAGCAGAGTAATAAGAAAGGACTTGCGTCATTATGCGTAAAACTTAAAATAAAACATATAACAGCCCCACCTGCAAATGAATGCAGGAGGGGCCTTTTTGTTGTATTTTATGATATTACCGTTCTTCCTCTCCTTAAGTGTCTTCCTAAAATAAAACTATTTAATCGCCGTCTTTCTGGTTTCATCTCCAATATTAATTTTCAAAATCGTATATGCAGAAAAACGTAGACTTCCGCATCCCACCCTTTTTAGTTAACGCACTTCTACCCTAATCTGCAAACTTAAATTCCATAATTATGTTTCAAAGCCGTACGAACTATTTCTCAAAAACTTTCTTTTCAGCTTGTTTAATCGCCGTCATGTCCATGTCTCCACGGGCTTCTTTTGCACAGCAATGGGACGATAAAGTTATCATTACCAATTGCGACGATCAATATACACTTCAATACGACAAGGGAAATGCAATTGTAAAGAACAGAAAGGACATTGAATACGAGTCTAATTCGGGCTATATGGTTCATCCTGAAACGGCAGCTTTCTACGGAGATTTCATCACGTTAGACAATGTTTCGGGGCGTGGAGAGAAACTGTATAAGAACATAACTCCCGAGAATGTCTTCTATGACGACACCAAAGCATGTATTATTAAAGGGTACATTGACAAGAAAGGGAAGACCTGTAACGCCTCTTTCGAACGCACTTTTAAAGATGCAAAATACTTCACCCGGGTATATTTGCTCGAAGATTATTTCGTAAAGAACAAAACTTTAACCATCACAATACCTGCAAAACTGGCAGGATACCATATAAAAGAGATGAATTTCGACGGATATGACATACGTACCGAGCACAAAACTACTGCCAGTGCCGA
>CALIIG010000326.1 GCA_938018155.1 uncultured Prevotella sp. | reverse complement strand
CTTACTGGGTCTAAAATACTTTGACAGGGTGGGTCAAATTAGTGTGGCTTTTCCAAGAACTCCCCGATATAGAGCATTAAAAATACTGTACACCACTTTGAAACGAAGCGGAATATATCCCACTCTCTTTCTTCCTTTTTTGTTTAACCCATTTGCATTATTGCCATCCTTCGTTCTGCACAAGGTTAGGATTGCGTTCTATCTCTTCCTGCGGAACAGGCCATTTAGCGGTATAATCGCCAAGGAAAGTGAGCGTATAACGCTTCGTTCCCCATATTTCGGTCATACCGTTAGCACCGTCATAGTCGGCGGGCTGGACTGAGTTGCGGTTGGTTCCAAACTTTTTGTCGGCCCATGTACCCCAGCGAAGCTCCTTGTAGAACATGACATTTTCACCGCATAGTTCCCATCCATACTCGTTACGGATACGCTGACGCATATTGTCCTGACCGGTAACGGTGGTATATGTGTTCGAATTGAGCAGGGCAAGCCCGGGTATTCGTCCACGCACCATATTGACATAGGTAACGGCTTCGTTTGTTTTTCCCTGCTCGTTCAGTGCTTCAGCCAGGCACAGCAGTACATCGGCATAGCGTATTACGGGAATATCGATGTCGCAATCCCACATGGTACGGCTCTCGCGGCCTTCGATAACAAACTTGCGCCAGAGGTAATAGTAGCGGTCGTTGGTATCGGTTCGCAGGTCGAAAGGCTCGGATGTGTCGGCCCCTATGTACGGCCAGCGCAGGGTATAGGTATGGTTATCGGCTGTACAGCCGCCCACATAGGTAGAGTAAGGCGTAATGAAGTTCATACCCATACGCGGATCGCGGCCGTCGTAAACGCGGCGGATGCGGGCTTCATTGCCCGTTTTGTCATACTTTGTCATGTCTGAACCATACGTCTTCATTTGCTTAAAGCCTTTCCTCAGCTTTGCTCCCATAGGGCCGGTAGCGTTGGGGGCAAGTCCGTCGCGAAGGTAATATGCCGAGCGTTGTACAGGCGTCAGGTTAGAATAGCCCGGTATTACATCGTCGATATGGAAAGGCTTGCCGTCGGCCCACTCGTATGAATCGACAAATTTAGGATTGGGAATAAAGTTGTTCCAGGCAAAATCAACGGTATTTCTGTTCCCGAAGAACTGGCTGAAATCGTTGCCCAGACCCTCGTCATCGGTATATTGATACTGGAAAATATACTCATCGTTGCGCTCGTTGGCGGCTTTGAACATGGCCTTATAATCGTGGAACAGGCTGTATCCCATATGGGTAACGGCCTTGAAATCGGCCTCAGCCCTGGCCCATTGCTTCTGCCACATATAAACCTGACCGCGTAAATACAGTGCGGCAGCTTTGGTAACACGCCCGTAATTGGCATCGCCGGTACTGTATTTATCGGGCAGATTGGGATCGTCGATAGCCTCAGAGCAGTCTTTTATAATTTGTTCCCACACTTCTTCTTCGGTAGAACGGCCCTTTGTAGCGTGGCCATATTCCACCGGTTCGGTATAAATGGGAACGCCGCGCCATAAGCAATTGGCACGATAATAAGCCCAGCTGCGCAGGAATTTGCACTCGGCGATGTCGCGAGCCTTCTCTTCGGCCGACATGTCAGGCACCTGATTAAGGTTCACTATCACGTTGCTTGTGCGGTAAATTTCCTCATAAAACAGTTTCCACCAATAAGAGAAGGCACCCGATGATGCTGTAGCCGCTCCGCCAACAAGGGGTGCATCGCCTGCCACCCAGTTCACATCGAGGTCGCATTGTTCGGTATACACGTCAAGGGTGTGACGCCCCCACTGGTTGTTATACTCGTAGAAGAAACGTTCGTATGCACCGTTTACCGCATTGTTAGCCAGGTTTCGTGTGGTCCATACATTGCCCGTACTGACACGGCTCGTTGGCTTTGTATCGAGGAAATCGGCTGAACAGCCTGTCATCGTAAGCCCGGCCACAGCCAACGACAGTGCGGGGAGCATATTTTTTATATGTAATTTCATAAGTTTTGTGAGCTAAGGTTTTAGAAAGTAACGTTTACACCGAATGAGAACTGGCGCATGGTAGTATAGCCTTCTCCCGAACGCATCTCAGGATCAAGCCCCGGGAACGACGTGATGGTGAGCAGATTTTCACCCGAGAAGTACACGCGGATACTCTGTGCATACACTGCATTCGACATGAATTTTGGGAAAGTGTAACCCCATGTAAGGTTACGGAGCTTCAGAAAATCGCAGCTATACAGCCTCAATGTGCTTGAAAGGCCGTCGCTCTGTCCCGGATTGGTGAGCACAAGGCGCGGATTTTTAGAGGTAATATTGGTGCGCGGGTCGTTAGGATCGGCCGGATCGTAGAAGTAATGGTCGTATGCAGCCTTCTTCGGAAGTGCCAGACCGTATACTACATCTGACGAATTCTGGCCTATTTCGCGCCAGTATGTACTGAAGCCTGTTGCACCGCCCCAGTTCATTGAGAAGTCAATGCCCTTCCATTCAGCATGTGCCTGTATACCGAAATTGAACTTAGGCACATTCGAACGGCCCGTGAAACTCTCGTCGTAATTGCCTCCGTATACGCCGTCGCCGTTGGTATCATCAAAGATGTAGTCGCCATACCATATTCCGTTCCTGGCTATCCGCTGCTTGGGGAAGAACTTATAGCCGGCATCAACCATCGCTTTGAGCCACTTCATATCGTCTTCTGTGCGAATCATACCGTCGCGCGGACCGCCTGCCTTGTTCACCGTTCCGTCCTCATTAAAATATTGTCCGGTTCCGTGATAAGGCTTATGGAGGAAGAATTCGTTCATTTGATGTCCCTCAACTATACGCTGCGAGCCTCCCGATGACACCTCTCCGAGGTTCGAATAATACTTGTTCGGGTTCGGGTCCTTGGGGTTGGCACCCCATCCGTGCACCCATGAGCCCTTGTATTTCTCAACACGGTTCTTGTTCCACGTGCCGTTAACGGCCACGCCATACTTCACGTCGCCGATGTGGTCCTCCCAGCGAAGCGTCATCTCAAAGCCCTTGTTGCTCACCTCTGCCAGGTTCTGGAGCGGCGAAACCTTGTCTCCATACGTCAGGGCTATGGAGGGACTGTAAAGAATTCCCGTCGTACGCTTGTTGTAATAATCAAGTACACCGCTCAGGCGATTGTTCAAAACGCTGAAGTCGAGGCCGATATTAAAAGTCTTTGTGGTCTCCCAGGTGATGTCAATGTTGGGCAGTTTCTTCAGATAGAAGCGCGGAACCTTCTTACCTCCCATAATAGTGAAACCACTTTCGTACCACGACTGGTATGCGTAATCATCAACCGACGAATTACCTAACTTACCGTAAGAAGCACGGAGCTTAAGGTTATCGAATACGTGAAGGAACGAGTTTTTGGCAAATTGCTCCTCAGAAATGCGCCATCCGGCAGAAGCAGAGGGGAAGAATCCCCACCTGTGCTTCGGCGCAAACTTTGAGGAACCGTCGCGGCGGAAGTCCAATTCAACGAGATATTTCGACGCAAAGGCGTAGTTTACGCGCCCGAACAACGAGCGGAAACGGTTCTGACTGTCTGTACCGTAAATATAATTCATGTTGGTTACAGTGGACATATCGGTGATGGTAGGGTCGATAATGCCATACTTGCTCGTATCAAGGTATGTGCTGTAAAACTTGCCTTCCTCGAAGCCAAGCAAGGCATTTACATCGTGTACCTTGCCAAAGGTGTGGCCCCAGGCAAGTGTATTGGTCCACTTCCAGTTGTAGTGCTGGTTGTAATACATGTAAACATGAACCTGGTCAAGCGACGGAGCCGGTGAAACCACCTGCTTGCGACTGAAGCTGTACAGCTCATTGACACCACCGCTATACTTGTCGCGACGCTGGTAATAGTCGTATCCGAAAACGGTTTTGAACGTGAAGTCGTTCAGGAACTTCAATTGCCCGAAGACGGTTGTGTAAAGCTGGTTGTGCTTGTAGTATGAGTCGCCGTTTCCGTTCAGATTCAGCAGCGGGTTGCCTACGGCACCGTCTTCAGCCGAATTTTCCACACCACCATAGTGGCCGTCATAGTAAGGATAAACGCCCGGCACTGTTTTAAGGAACGACCACTCGCTGAGATTGCCCACATCGTTACGCTGCTGGTCGGTATGATAGCCCCAGAGGTGGGCACCAACTTGCAGGAACCGGGTAATATCAGACACTAAATTAAGGTTCACAAAATATTTCTTTACGCCTGATCGTACAATCATTCCCGGATTATCCAAATAGGTAAGTCCGAGGTTATAGCGCGTACGCTTTTCACTTCCTAACAGCGAGAGCGAGTGTTCCTGCATAACCTTCGTCTTGTATATTACGTCATACCAGTCGGTATTGGGGTATGCTACATAGTTAGGATAGCCGCTTTCAGAAATGCCATTGGGGTTAGCCTCGGCATCGCGCCACTGTTTGATGATGTCTGAATTGTATGTAATGCCCGACCCTACATTGGTTCCTGCCTCATTTACAAACTCCATATAGTCACCATAATTGCTGACAAAGCGTACCAAACGCGACGGCGTGTTGAGGGCCAGCCTGCCGGAATAGCTCACGGTTACCTTGCCGGCCTGTCCGGTTTTTGTCGTTACAAGAATGACACCGTTGGCTCCACGGTTACCATAGATGGCGCACGAGGCAGCATCCTTCAATATGGAGATTCTCTCAATATCATTCGGATTCACCGTAGAAAGGCTCATCTCCATACCGTCAACCAGCACTAAGGGCGAGGCATTATTCAGCGTTCCGATACCGCGGATATTGATACCGAAGCCCTCTGAGTTCGGACGGCCCGAGCCTTGCAGCACCTGAACACCGGCGGCCATGCCGGCAAGGGCCTGTGTGGCCGTGGTAACGGGGCGCGAATTTTCCCTGGTAAAGTCTACCGAACTGACGGCACCCGTGAGGTTTACTTTCTTTTGCGTACCGTAACCTACCACTACAACTTCGTTCAGAAGTTTGTTGTCGTCGGCCATCTGCACACTTACACCCGTGGTTTTACTGCTTAATTTCAGCTTCGAAGGGGTGAAGCCCAAACTGGTAAATTCCAGTTCGTCGCCCTGACGGGCCTGAATAGTCCATTCACCCTCGGCGTTGGTAACTACTGCGCGGCCCGTAGCCTTTACCTTTACAACGGCTCCTGCCACTGGTTCTCCGTTGGCATCGGTAACACGTCCGCTAAAAGTTTGTGTTGCCGAAGGGTGCTGTTGCTGGGCCATGGCACCGTGCTGGCGAGGCTCAACAATAATTTTGTTGCCCGAAACTGTGTAGGAAACATCCTGTCCTGTGAGAATTTGCTCGACAGCCTGTTGCAGTGTTGACGCATCAACGTGTACACGATGCGACATGTTTAGTTCGCCGCCAGGGCAGATCAACGTGTAACCCTCGCTTTGCAGCTGCTCAACAGCCTGCCCCACCGTTACCGATTGCAGGTTCATCGACAACCGCTGCGCTCCTGCAAACGAGCAGAAACACAAGGCCGCAAGGCCCGTAGTAAAAAGTCGTTTTGATACCATAAGTTAAGATAGATGTATAGAATGTTAATATAAACTGGTGTACTGCTGGCAGTGCCATGCAGGCATACAAGTGCAGTTTTGCCGGCAGTTCTTTACTGTTTCAGCGGTTTTGCACGGCCTTCCAAACGGCAGTTCTGCACGGTGCTGCTGGCATGGCCCGGCTGTTTTGTCCGTTTCTGACTACCGTTTTACCGGTCAGTCATCTTTATTTCATCGGCCGCCACAGGTTTCGCTGGCAGCACGGGGTTTAAGGCATTGCTCTTTTATATCGGTTTTTTTCGGTTAAGGGGTGCCGGTTCCATCGGCATGGCCCGTCTGTGCCATTGTGCCGGGTATGGCTTTTCCTTGCTTTCGGTTATCTCCCATCCTATGTTTTGCTTTGGTTTTAAGGTAGAAAAACTTCCGGTTAAAAAACAAACAGCGGTCCGTCATGCCATTGCCATACAGCCCTTCTGCCGTCTTTCATGTGGCAAAAATAAGTAATATGTTAAGTTTATGCAAACTTTTGTACTACTTTTTTATAAAAAAGGTGAAAAAGAGAGGGAGAAAAGGGAGGAGGAATGTGGAGTAGAAGCCTCCCCAAACCCCTCTGAAGGAGGGGCCTTTCAACCGCCCGCGCTTCTCCTGACTGGTGTGTTCGTGCCCCCTTGTTCGTGTGTACAAGCCCCCTAAGTTCTGTGTACATGCCCCCTTGTTCGCGGGTACGAGCCCCCTAAGTTAGGGGGATGGGGGTATGAACAACCGAACTTCATGTGCAACACCGACAAAGTTCTTGCCTTTTTTATATCGTATGTCATCCTCTTCAGCCTTTTGTCGCACGAGGGAAGCGATGGCGTTTACAGCATACAACCACAGTATGTGCCATTGTTCAGACCTCCAACCCCCTAACTTAGGGGGCGCGAACACGGCGGTTCAGACCTCCAACCCCCTGCCCCATGGGGCGCAAACGAACCGGTTTGTACGCACATAACCGAACAAAAACAACCATATTGTGTACCAAAAATGGTGCGCTATGCTTGCTTTTATGATGAAAACTCTTTATCTTTGCTGAAAAACGAAGATTATGGCAATACGTAATTTTACATCAAGAGAATTTAGAAGTCGGCAGGCGCACGTCTTCGACCTGGCCGATCAAGGCGAAAAAGTGATTATCCGCAGGAACAAAAAACAAGCGTATATCCTCGTGCCCATTGAGGATGACGACTTAACTGTCACGCCCGAACTGAGCGCAAGAATTGACAAGGCAAGGCAAGAAATAAGAGCAGAAAGGTGCGTTACGCTCAAAAACAGTGAAGATATTGACGCTTTTTTCGACAGTTTATGACTTACACGATAAGGGTTTCGCATGGCGTTGACAAGGCTATCGCAAAATGGAAGAAGTCAAATCCTGACTTGTTTAAAAAGTACCGCAAAATCTTTAAAGAGTTATTGAAACACCCCAAAACCGGACTCGGACACCCGGAACCACTGAAAGGTGGGAAAGATATTACGTGGTCGCGCCGCGTCACGGCTCACGACCGGATAATTTATGATGTTTATGATGACATCGTTGAGGTGTATGTGCTCGAGGTCGAAGGGCATTACAACGACAAATAGGCCGGTTATATCCATCACATACCGTCATCATCGGACCGGCAAGCCTTTATTCTTGTAGAATCGCCGTTTCCCCGGGCTATGACACATTGAAAATTTTTATATCACTTTTTCGGCTTTACGACAAGACAAAAATTATCTTCAGACCACAAAAAGACAAAAAGAACATGGTTTTTCGTAGCGAAAAGGTGCAGTCAATCTGCCTTAAACGAAATTCTGATTATATAAGGTAAAAGGCTGAAATGCGCCCACGTGATGGCCCCGACACGGTTTTAAGGCGACATAAAGACAAAAGGAACTGATTTCTATTCCACAAATTTTACAGGATAAAAACAATTCGGCGACGGAAGGATAACAAAAGGGAAGCCGTAGAACTATACTCAAAAGCGGTCCTGATACTTAGCCTTTTCTTTACAATATACACTGGTTTGTGTAGTTGTACAGCCTCCCGCCCTCCTGACCCATGGGGCACGAGAACGGCGGTTCAGACCCCCAACCCCCTAACTTAGGGGGCACGAACGAACCGATTACGGGGCTTGTGCACCAGACTTATAGTCAGTAAAGATTCGCCGTTTTGCTGAAGTTGGAAATAAAATATGTCTTTTTTGTCTTTATGTCTGAAAAGAAACATCTGTCAATTTGTATATTAAGTGCAGTGGTTCAGACCCCCGACCCCCTGACTTACGAGGCACGTCCGGACCGGTTACGGCACTATCGTTTTGCGATTACGGCACTATTGCGATGCGATTACGCCGTAAACGCATGCTTTTTGGGCGGAAAACAGACGTGATTATGGCGTAAACGCAACACGATTACACCGTAAAGGCAACGCGATTACGCTGTAAACGCAACGCAATTACGATATAAACACAGTGCGGTTACAGCATAAAGGTGCAACAGGAGTGGCGTAAAGCTATGGAATAGTGGAATAAAGACCGGATGAAAGAAATTTTAAGACTGCCAAATTACGGCGGAAATACACGACGGTCAGGGTTCGGTAGCAGCGTAAATCAACCCCCCACCCCGTTATATGATTCCATAATGGTGAAAACCATAATAAATAAAGGAATACATGATAAATAAACATGGGCAGTGGATGCCACTATATTGATACGTTAAAATAAGCGGAAAAAGCTGCCTTTTGTCGTGCAACAGTCGTGCTGACCGGCTTGCTTACAACAACAAAGGCAGAAAAAAGTATCCGCCGTGCTTCCAATTACCGACCGACAATCCACCCGTACAGCCAAAAAACTACCAAACCATGTGGAAAACAGCATTTCACCAACCCGAAAGTATGATTTCACCAACTGAAAAGCGATATTTCACCCATCAGAAAGCAATATTTCACCGAAAAAAATCACTCTCATAGGTATTTTACCGAAAAAACAGGCTGACGGAACATACTTAACGCCGCAGCCATCCAACCGGAAAAGGCTTACTACAATTGAAAAACGCATAAAACCATATAGATTAATAACATAGTTATTAATCCACCACGAAACAGATGTAAAGGAATAAGAGCATACTCCCTATTTGTCGCCAAAATGCAGATTAAGAAATAACAAAACACTCCCTATTTGTCGCCTATGTTATGTAATTACCTGAATATAAAAATTGTACAAAACATACGGGAGCATGAATTATCATTGACGGTTATTTGGCGCAACCCTAACAAAGGGAATAAGACGCGCAGATAGTGTAAAATTTTAATCAAAAAGTTGCACAGATGCTCCCCATTTGTCGAACCGATATTCCCTTTTTGTCGGCGAAGGCTGAAACTTGTTCCCTATTTGTCGCAACAACCTTACTAATTTGTCGCAACAATGCTCCCTATTTGTCGCGCCATGTTACTAATTTGTCGCAGTTCGCACATGCTTATTGCTGTTTATCAGCATGTTAAAGGCCCTCTACTAATATATGATACTAATGATATTACTAAAGATAATCTAAGTCTTTGAAAATTTAAAATATAATTCTTTTTCCTCTTTTTTTGATGCGCTTACGCTTGCCTGCGTGTGGGTGCGTATGAGCCTCATGCCGCATTTTCCTTAGTTTTTTATTGCATTTTTCTCAGTTTTTTGTCGCATTTTCGTTTTTAGGGTATTTTTTGTTGTTGTGCCCGCACATCATATACTATTTTTGGGCAGCAGAACAACAAC
The DNA here is from genome assembly GCA_938018155.1 of uncultured Prevotella sp. Classification (GTDB taxonomy): domain Bacteria; phylum Bacteroidota; class Bacteroidia; order Bacteroidales; family Bacteroidaceae; genus Prevotella. The sequence goes on along the minus strand of CALIIG010000326.1, from coordinate 152 downwards.
ATTAGCCACATTGTTTACCATTTATATATTTGCAGTGTTGTTCAGTGCATCCCGTACCGGTGCATTTGCCATTTCCATATTACACATTTAAATACATGTATTATAATATAAATATATAAACAAATAAAAACGCTTTTAATTATTTATATCTG
>CALIIG010000325.1 GCA_938018155.1 uncultured Prevotella sp. | reverse complement strand
ATACGCAACCGATTGTTCCAGAAACGCTTAGCAAACTTAAACGAATAGTCGGTATGCAGCATACCATTACCGTTAAATGAGTTGTCAACACCAAAGCTAACATCGAGCGATCGCAATGCTTTTCCTGATATTTGATTGATTTGGCTGTTCAGGAATGCACTCAAAGCCGAGTTCATAGTAAAGTTTTTTGTATTGCCGTCGGCTAAATACATGCCTGTCGTTAACATCGTTACGGCAAGCTTTCCACGCTCTTCTTTCGTCATTGATTGCAGCTGATTGTGTATCGACATATCCTCCGGGGCATCGATAGTAAACTCTAATCCCATGTCCTTAAGACGTTTAGTTACCACTACGCCACATGTAAAGTTAACCGACCTGCCGTTATTTGAGCCTTCTCCAACGGTTGATTTGGTTTGCTCTGTTGCTGTAAGGTGTAAACGGGGATTGAATGGATCGCCCGTAAATTCGATGTAGCTTCCTTCTGTTATGCTAAAGGTTTTCAGCGGAATAACGGGTAACGAGTATTTCATTTCACCACTACTCATCGTATATCGCCCTCTTAAGACGATGCCGTCAGACGTATTATACCTCATTCTCATGCTGCCACCACCTATCACATCCACGTAATTGGAGTGGTCAGCATTGAGGAAACATTCGGCATGGACACCCTCATCAACATTAATTGACAGGTCAATGTTGAAGCCTGTCAAAGGCGGACGCTTTACCACATCGTTTAAAGTATCCTTTAAATTCACAAATTCAACAAGACCATTCAACTGATCATCGGTCGACAAAGGCGAATCTTTCAGATTATATTTCAGGTTTGTCTTGCCCAGAACATCCAATCGTCCTCTCATATCAAGGTTGTCAAGAGGCCCTTTCAACATTCCAAAGAAGTCGACATAAGCCTTTCCAAAAGCCTCCGAACGTCCGTTTTCGCGTGAATCAACAAGCAGGAAGTTCTTGGCTTTCATACGTACATCGAGCATCATTTTGCTCATATCCGAAAAGTCGAACGACCCTTCCACATTCAAAGGACTGTCATTATGCGAATAAATTTCGAAGTTTTCGAACAGTAAATGGCTGTTAGTGATGGTTACCGGGTCGTTGGCAAAGCGCACTTCTACGCCATAAGGCTCACTATACATAAAGGTAGAATCGAGGAAAACCTCTCCATTAACATCGGGCTTTCCTAAAGAACCCTTCAGCGTCAGCGACCCTTCGGCATAACCTTTAAAGCCTATCAGCTTATCAGGTACAAAACCATTGACAAGCTCCATCGGCATACGCTCCAGGCCTAATCTGGCATCAAGGTAACCGTTTCCTTTTGAAACATAAGTACCCGTAAGCGTACCTATCTCGCGTCCATCCTTTGTAACAATACCGTCTACGTAGTGACCGCCATCCTCTTTCGGCATATAGGTGAACTCGGTTCCGACGTTACCCATCAGGCTTCCTGAATAGGACATGTTGCCAACATTGATGGCAGAAGACAGCGTTAATTCTTTTTTCGTCTGTACAACGTGGAAGTCTCCGTCCATAATTCCTGTTAAAGGAGGAGCATATGGTATCACCGACATGAGCTGTCCCAAATCAAATTGATGCAGTCCGATGGTGACATCCTGCAACGCTTCCGTATTATCGTCGTTCGAATAAATTTGTAATCCCATGCCGTTACGCGAACGGAGGTCTACATTTGCGCTCACACGGCGGTCATCGCCAAGGAATATATAATTGCTGTCGTTGACGGCAAACTTGTTATATCCCAAAACAGGTTCGTCATCAAAAAGCTTAATTCTTATACCGTTATGCTCTATGGTTCCTTCCATGGCCAGCCTCAACCCGAGCCTGTTATTCGCATCATAGACACGCGTTTTGATGTAAGCTCCCTCATCTATCAGCGCACCGTCAACAAAAGCATTGAATACATACCTGGGATTATCTTTGCCATTGCGCATTTGTAAGTGGTAAACCATGGCGTTATCCACAGACGAAAGTGCAAGCCTTACAGTGTCAATCTGGAAACTGTCAACCACAAGCGAGTCGATTTCAGCAAAGCCATTCAGGCCCTTTATTGCAGACGACTTCATGTCTATCGACATTTTACCAACCTCACAACCAAAGTGTTTCAGTATGCGATAAACCAAATTGTTGCGTCCCGACTTAATATACAACTTCATTCCGGGCAGGCATTCACGCAGCTTTGTCTGGTTAAGATGTCGGCTTTTCAGCTGATGCTGCAACTCTTTCCAGAAGTGTTCGCCACGTGTTAGCAAGTGCTGATAACCTCCCCGGCCTTCCATCTTTAATTTAAAATCGGCACAACTGGCCGATAAATGGGTGGTATCGGTCGATGTCAGAAGGTCAAACACAATGTTATCAGGACGTAAAGCACGCTTCTCACGCCAGGCAGTCATATCGCTTAACAGCCCCTGCACCTCATAATATTGCTTAAAATTGGTTGTTACATCAACATGACCACACAACGATACCGTCAGTGGCTCGCCAACTAAACGTAGTTT
>CALIIG010000324.1 GCA_938018155.1 uncultured Prevotella sp. | reverse complement strand
ACCATTCTTCGCAATGTTGAAAAATCCTTAAAAAGGCTTCCTTTTTATTGCGGTTGCAAAGGTACATGCTTTTTCCGTAATTACCAAATAAATTATTCCTTTTTTCAGCAGCGTATGCCCATGACGGCGGGTAATTTGTACTATAACAGTGACGGGGCTGGTGTATAGGGCCCGTTTGTTTACTGTTTTCTGCCAGAATAGCCGGTTCATGATATTTTAAGCCCTTTTCAATTACGAAGCAAGGGTCATTGTCCGACGATCGTCAGCAGCGCGTACGACGGCCGTCACACCCATCGTTTGACGACCGTCAACAGTGTTGCTGACGGCCGTCGAACGTTTGCCTTAATGATGTAAGGCAGAGACATAACAACCCTTGTGGCATTATGAAAAGGGCATAAAGCAAACAGTACCACGGGCTTATGGTGTAAGCTTTGGTGCTGTATCGGGATATAAAGTAAAAGTTTATTGTTGAAGCAGGAACTGCTTAAAATCAGCAAAACGGCAGGTCATGGGTATGCTTTGTTTCCTGCCCTCCATAAAACGGCGCAACCGTTCGGGAATTTTAATATCGATTACGTCAACCGTATCAACCGTTTCCTTAAACTTGGCAGGGTGTGCCGTTTCAAGAAAAACGCCCGTCTCATCACCCTTTAATTGCTCGCGAAGGGCCTGATAGCCACATGCACCGTGTGGGTCGAGCACGTAACCCGTAGCATCGTAGCATGTTTTCATGGTATGTCGAATATGGTCATCGCTGTAGGTTGCACCGCTAACGTCGGCCTTTATCTTTGTCCAGTCATTACCATACAGGTCAATAATGCGTGCAAAATTGCTTGGAGCACCCACGTCCATGGCGTTGGCGATGGTCTGTTTGCTGGCCATTGGCTCGTACTTGCCAGTCTGCAGATAATTGTAAAACACGCTATTGGCATTGTTTGCAGCAATGAAATGTTTAACGGGCAGGCCCATTCGTGCAGCAAAAAGCCCTGCCGTGATATTGCCGAAATTGCCGCTCGGCACACAGAAAACGAGGTTCGACGTTAGGCTTCCTTTAGCATTTGTTGATATATTCAATATGCCTTCACGTTTCAATTGTGCAAAAGCGTTGAAGTAATAAAAGGCTTGTGGCAGGAAGCGTGCGACGTTAATTGAGTTGGCCGACGTCAGCGTCATGTACCGTTTCAGCTCATCGTCCATAAACGCACTTTTGACAAGGGCCTGGCAATCGTCAAAAACGCCGTCCACTTCCAGCGCTGTGACGTTCTGCCCAAGGGTGGTAAACTGGCTCTCCTGTATGTGGCTCACTTTGCCTTTGGGGTAGAGCACGTAAACATGAATGCCGTCGACGCCAAGAAATCCGTTTGCAACGGCCGAGCCTGTATCGCCTGATGTGGCTACCAATACGTTGACCTCCTGTGCACCCGATGTGGCAGAGGTATGCTGTTTCTGTATAAAATATTGCAGCAACCGCGCCATAAAGCGCGCCCCTACATCCTTAAAGGCGAGGGTAGGACCGTGGAAAAGTTCGAGGGCATAGATGTTGTCCCTGACCTTTACCACCGGTGTTTCGAAGCTTAATGTGTCGTAAACAATGCGCCGGAGGTCGTTATGGTTAACGTCTTCGCCAAACAGGGCACGGGCAACTTCAAACGAAAGTTCCTGAAAACTCATGTTGTCGATGTGCTCGAAGAACGATGTGGGCAGCAGGTTAATACGTTCGGGCATGTACAAACCGCGGTCGGGAGCCAGACCTTGTTCCACGGCCTGCTGAAGAGAAGCCAGCGGAGCCTTATGATTGGTTGAATAATACTTCATAATTAATTGATTTTCATAAACATATTCATGAACTCGTTTAGCTTTAATAAGCCCAGTGAGCCGCTTACACAAGCCACTTCATTATAGGCCTGTACATCGTCGGGCACAATTCCCGGGTACCATATCAGGAAGGGTACAGGCTCATTAACATGCGTGCGCACCTCAACGGGGGTAGGGTGATCGGGCAGAATGGCGATACAAACAGGCTCGTTCCACGTCTTTACCTCATTATAAATGGGTTCCACAATACGATGGTCAAGGTAATTGATTGCCCTTAACTTAAGGTCTAAATCGCCGTCATGGCCGGCCTCATCCGTAGCTTCAAGATGAACGTATACAAAGTCCTGCCGGCGCAAAGCCTCAATGGCCGCCATGGCCTTACCCTCATAATTGGTATTGGCAAGGCCGGTAGCACCGGATACTTTAATCACATCAAGCCCCGCATAATGACCTATTCCGCGAATTAAATCGACAGCCGATATAACCGAGCCCGATTTAATTTGCGGGTACATCTGCATAAGTGTGCTCATCATTGGGCGGTAACCGCCTCCCCATGGCCATATCGAGTTGGCCGGACGCTGATGTTGAGCCACTTTGTTAAGGTTGTAAGGGTGAGCCTCGAGCAGCGTTTGCGACTTCAGAATAAGGCTGTTCAGCAGCTCGGCTGTTTCGTTACCTGTGAGCCTTAATTCGCCCGTGGGCTTGCCGTCTGAGCCATAAATGGGTTCGCTTACTTCCTCCCAGCCCGGCTCGCTTTGTACAAGGAGCGGACGCCATGGCTCATCAGGATGGTCGTGCGGCGGCGCACAGGCAACGTGTTTACTGGCTTTTTTCACCACAAGAAGGTGGCGATACTGTATGCCTGTAATAAATTTTATCTGGTCGTTACCGAGTTCACGGTCGAGCATTTTGATAAGTGTGTCACCATCGTGCGTGCTCAGGTTTCCGCCGTTGTGGGTAATAATACGGCCGTTGTGCAAAGTAATAAGATTGCATCGCATAGCCATATCTTCGGGTTGCAGGCGGTAACCTATCGAAGCTGCTTCGAGCGGGCCGCGCCCTTCATACACCTTGTTGAGGTCGTAACCCAGTATAGCCGTGTTGGCTACTTCAGAACCCGGGTGGAATCCATCCGGGATGGTAATCAGTCTGCCGCATTGTCCTTCCCTGGCCAGCATGTTCATGTATGGTGCTTCGGCGCATTGCAGAAGTGTTTTACCGCCTAAACGGCTGACGGGATGGTCGGCCATTCCGTCGCCTAATATAATAATGTGTTTCATATTATCCTGTATTTATCGGGACAAACTAAATGTTTGCAATACTCATGATGTTGGCAAACACACCGGCTGCCGTAACACTTGCACCGGCTCCGTAGCCCTGAATAAGCATGGGATATTCCTTATAACGTTCGGTTGTAAGCAGAACGATATTGTTGCTACCCTCTAAATTGTAGAAGGGATGGTCAGGGCCGAAAGCCTTTAAGCCTACACTTGTCGCGCCATGATTCATGGTAGCCACGAAGCGCCAGCACTTACCCTGAGCCGCTATCGCCTTGCGTTGTTCTTCAAAACCCTTATCGAGCTTGGGAAGATTGCGCTCAAAGTCGGCTAACGAGCCTTTAAAATATTCGTCAGGAACAAACAAATGCTTCCCAACATCGTCCTGTTCCACACGGTATCCTGCCTCACGGGTGAGGATTACCAGCTTACGAATAACATCGATACCGCTTAAATCGATACGCGGGTCGGGTTCAGAATAGCCCTGTTTGCGGGCTTCGTTCACAGCCTGTGAGAAGCTGACATGGGCCGATAATTCGTTAAATATAAAGTTAATAGTGCCGCTAAGCACGGCCTCTATCTTTAAAATGTGGTCGCCTGAGTTGCGTAAGTCGTTGATTGTACCTATAATTGGCAAGCCCGCTCCGACGTTGGTCTCGAACCTGAATTTAACACCGCGTTGCAGAGCAGTGTCTTTTAGCCGGATGTAATCTTCGTATTTACCACTGGCTGCAATCTTATTGGCTGCGACAATACTGATGTTATGCTCGATGAATGTTTGGTAAAGTCCTGCTATTTCCTTTGATGCCGTGCAATCAACAAATACCGAATTGTAGATGTTCATGTTCAGGATATGGTCCCTTAACAGTTCAGGCGTATTGGGTTCAGAGGCTTTAAGCTGTGCGCGATAATTGTCGAGACTAATACCTTCGCGCGAAAAGATGGCATTTTTTGAGCTTGCAATACCTACGACATTGAGCAAAAGACGTGAGCGTTCTTTCAGTTTCTCCTGCTGTGAACGTATTTGTTCGATGAGCTTTCCGCCTACAGTTCCTACTCCGCATATAAAAAGGTTGAGCACTTTATAATCGGACAGGAAGAACGAATCGTGCAGAACATTCATCGATTTGCGCAAGTTCTTGGAATCAACAACAAACGAAATGTTCGTCTCAGAAGCACCTTGTGCGCAGGCTATCACTGATATTCCGCTGCGTCCTAAGGTTCCAAACAGCTTCCCTGCGATGCCAGGGGTGTGCTTCATGTTCTCACCGACAATGGCAACCGTGGCTAATCCTGTTTCAGCATGCATGGGAAACATGGCCCCATTCGATATTTCGGAGGCGAACTCATGGTTTAAAACGCGGATGGCTTCATCGGCATCTTCGTCGCGAACGCCAATAGATGTTGAACTTTCGGACGAGGCTTGCGATACCATAAAGACGCTGATGCCGTTATTTGCCAACGCGGTGAAGATGCGACGGTTTACACCAATAACCCCCACCATGGCAAGACCGGAGACCGTAATAAGCGTTGTGCCTTTGATAGATGAGATGCCTTTGATAGGCTTATGGTTGTTCTCGATTTTGTCTTTAATAATTGTTCCCGCGCCTTGCGGGTTGAATGTGTTCTTAACCCTGATAGGAATGTTCTTAATTCTGACCGGGTAGATGGTTGGAGGATATACTACTTTGGCTCCGAAATTGCAAAGTTCCATAGCCTCAACATAGCTTAACTCATCGATGGTATAGGCCGATTGGATAACTTTTGGGTCGGCCGTCATGAACCCGTCCACGTCAGTCCATATCTCAAGTAAGGCTGCATCGAGGGCCGCTGCGATGATGGCTGCGGTGTAATCAGAGCCACCGCGTCCAAGATTAGTGGTTTCTCCTGTGTTGCTGTCGGTAGAAATAAAGCCGGGAAGGAGCGTAATTCGGGATAAATTGGCACATTGTTCTTTTACCAAACGATAGGTAAGCTCGCGGTCTAACTTGTTTTTGCCGTTTACTTTATGGGTTTTTATGAAGTCTCTCGAATCCATCCACCTGGCTCCTTTAACCAGTGTTGCCACAATGTTAGAGCTTAGACGTTCTCCGTAACTTACAATTGCATCTT
>CALIIG010000323.1 GCA_938018155.1 uncultured Prevotella sp. | reverse complement strand
AGAATTAAGAAAGGATAAGAATAATGAAAATAATGCATCGATGGTTCGGGCTTATACTTTGCCTGTTTCTCTTAGGTTTCTGTATTTCAGGTATCGTCTTAAATCACCCGGAGAGCTTTGCCGGCATAAATGTACCCCGCTCAATTATGCCTGAAAGCTATGAGTATAAAGATTGGAATCAGGGACTGATGCGAGGCACAATTGCAAAGGGAGACAGCGTCATCATATATGGTAATAATGGATTTTTCCTTACTGACAGCCTTGGCTTAAATATTCGCGACTTCAACAAAGGTATGCCTGCAGGGGTTGAAATGCGTAGTATTCGAAACGTTACTCGTACACGCTCAGGAGAAATTTGGGCTGTGGGGAACTTTCAACTATTCCACCTTAATAATAATGTTTGGGAGACATTTGAACTCGATGGCCTCGATACAAGATTAACTGATGTTACTTCTCGTGGTGACTCTGTGGTTGTAGTGTCGCGTAATCACATTTGGGTATCTCCCAATATAGGGAAGCCGTTTAGGCAAATACAGCTTAGAGCAAGTACAAAGTATGATGGAAAGGTATCACTCTTACGCACTATTTGGTTAATCCATAGTGGAGCACTTTTCGGTACTATCGGTAAAATAACAGGTGATGCAGTTGCCATCGTTTTAATAATTCTGAGCATTTCTGGCGTCTGGTTCTTCATTGCACGTAAGACTCGCGCTGGAAAATCTCAACTAAAAACGTTGTATTGGGTTCACCGCCACATAGGACGAATAACCATTGTGCTTACATTATTTATAACAACAACCGGATGGTTGCTTCGTCCGCCAGCCATGATAGCAATTGTCAACGGTCGCGTTCCTGCATTGCCGCTTACGGTACAACACAGTGATAACCCCTGGAATGACCAGCTTCGTGCAGCTCGATACGATGTGGCTGAGAAGGATTGGTTAATTTATACTTCTAAAGGATTTTATGTTTTACAGGACCTTTTCTCTACCCCGCGCCCAGTAGATGGTGCACCCCAGGTTAGCTTTATGGGATTATCAGCATTCAATCAGGTGAAAACAGGGCAGTGGCTTATAGGATCGTTCAATGGGCTTTATTTATGGAATCGTAAGGCAGAAGGAGGAATGCCAAAGGTTTTGCCTATTGACAAGAATATTACAATGGTGGGATTCAGCAATGATTTTAAGGACCCTGTCCTCATTGATTATTATAAAGGAACTGCTTATCCCAAAATGCCGGTTCGTTTTAAAGACCTGCCCATGTCGCTCCACACAGCAGCACTTGAAACGCACACGGGTCGTATTTATACGTTCTTAAATAATACTTTCTACATTGCAATAATAGGTTTGGCAATAGCATGGTGCTTATGGACCGGTTATTATCGCCCGCGCAAGAACAAGAAAAAAGACAAAGAAACAAATAAACCTAAGAAAGTACGTCAGCATCTTAGATTAGAGGATGAAAATTAATTAACAAGTAAAGCAAATGAATGATTTAAAAATTAAGCGTATTTATCTTTCGGCAGAGAAGGATGACGGGTACAGACTGCTTATTGACCGTCTGTGGCCAAGGGGTATTTCTAAAGTAAAAGCAAGTCTTGACGAATGGGACAAAACCGTAGCCCCATCGTCTGAACTTCGCGAATGGTTTGGGCATGAGGACGAAAAGTTTCCTGAATTTGAAAAAAAGTACCGCGTTGAACTTGATAATAATCCTGACGCAATACAATTTGCCAAACATGTAAAGGAGCTTCTCAAAAAAGGTAATGTTACATTATTGTATGGTGCTAAGAACCAAACCTGCAATCAGGCCGTTGTTCTGAAGGCCTGGATCTTAGGAAAGTAAATAAAGAAAAGGGCGAATTTGCATTGGCATTCGCTTCAAAACGTTTTCTAAGAAAATAATAAAAGTAAAGGATATCTGACAGTTTATAATCTGTCGAATATCCTTTATTTATTGGACAGATACCAATCTCTGCATACTATTAAAGTTACGTTATAAAAACTTTGATACAATTTTATGGGAAGTGTAAATTATAAGGACTAACTTATATAAGTTTTTTCATAATTCAAATATCAAATTTATTTTCGTTAAACATTCCCCATCAATAATTCCACTACAACAATTTAAAATTATATCATCACAAAACTAACAATTAGTAAAAACAGAGCAATATAAACGTCAAAGTAAAAAAATATATATAAATTTGCAGTAGTCACATAATAAGTCTATTTGACACTGAAAACAAAAACTATCTTTTTAATCAAAATGAACAGCATTAAGGT
>CALIIG010000322.1 GCA_938018155.1 uncultured Prevotella sp. | reverse complement strand
AAGCACTGATGCTGAAGGGTGTCTTTTTCATTGTTATGTTATAGAAAAAGCAACATTTATCAGCCATAAAACCATCTTTTTTACTACGTCATGCTTCTTCTTCGGCCAGGTCTTCCTCTATGACAAGGTTATCGATAATGAAGTTTTGCCGCTCCATTGTGTTCTTACCCATGTAATATTCTAAGAGTTTTTGCACCTGATCGTTTTTGTGAAGGGTAACCTGTTCCAGCCTCATGTCGGGCCCAATAAAGTGTACAAACTCATCGGGAGAGATTTCACCGAGCCCCTTAAAGCGGGTAATCTCAGGGTCAGGACCCAATTCACGAATGGCATTTTGACGCTCTTCATCGGTATAACAGTACCTTGTGATGAAGTCACTCTTTCGTTCTCCCTTCATCAAACGGGCATCAGCATCGGCAATTACCTTTTTATCCTTTATCTTGGTACGACGATTTCGCACGCGGAAAAGCGGCGTCTGAAGCACAAAAACATGCCCTTTCTTAATCAGTTCGGGATAGAATTGCAGGAAAAATGTAATGATAAGCAGCCTGATGTGCATGCCATCGACATCGGCATCAGTGGCTACAATAACCTTGTTATAGCGCAAATCGTCTAATCCGTCTTCAATATTCAGGGCGGCCTGCAACAAGTTAAACTCTTCGTTTTCGTAAACAACCTTCTTGCTTAAGCCAAAACTGTTCAGCGGTTTACCACGTAATGAGAACACGGCCTGCGTGTTAACATCGCGACTTTTCGTTATCGACCCACTGGCAGAATCGCCTTCTGTAATAAAGATGCTTGCTTCTTCCTTGCGGTCGTCCTTCGTATCGCTGTAATGAATACGACAGTCTCGCAGCTTCCTGTTATGCAGACTGGCCTTCTTTGCACGCTCACGAGCCAGCTTCGTTACGCCGGCCATAGCCTTGCGTTCGTGCTCACTCTCACGTATTTTATTCTCTAAAATATCGGCAACATCGTCCTTATGGATGTGCAAATAGTTATCAACCTCACGCTTAATAAAGTCGCCAACATACTTGTTTATGGTTTCACCACCCGGCTCCATAAGCGTAGAGCCGAGCTTTATCTTGGTTTGCGACTCGAAAACAGGCTCCTCAACGTTGATGGCTATGGCCGCAACAATACCGTTTCTAATGTCTGTAAACTCGTAGTTTTTGTCGTAAAACTCCTTAATGGTGCGCGCTATGTGCTCTTTAAAAGCACTTTGATGCGTGCCGCCCTGCGTGGTATGCTGACCGTTTACAAAGCTGTGATACTCTTCTCCATACTGGTTGGTATGGGTAAAAGCTATCTCAATATCTTCGCCTTTAATATGAACGATGGGATAAAGAGGGTCTACTGTCATGTTGTCGACAAGCAAATCTTCCAGACCGTTGCGGCTTTTAATGCGCCTTCCATTATACATAATGGTAAGCCCTGAGTTGAGATAGGTATAGTTTCGCAGCATCGTCTCCACGTATTCATCGTGGAACTGGTAGTTCTTAAACAGCGTATTGTCGGGCTCAAAGAAAATAAAGGTACCGTTTTCGTCCTGTGTTTTCTGCGTTTTATCGCTCTTTTTCTCGCCCCGTTCAAACACCAGCGACCGAACTTTACCCTCGCGATAGCTCTTCACTTCGAAGCGGGAGCTCAGTGCATTAACCGCCTTTACGCCCACTCCATTCAGTCCAACACTCTTCTTAAAAGCCTTCGAGTCGTACTTTCCACCCGTGTTCAGCATCGATACAGCCTCTATGAGCTTGCCCTGCGGGATACCACGGCCATAGTCGCGCACGCTAACGCGCAGGTTATCATTAATGTCAACCTCTATCCTATCGCCGGCTTTCATCTTGAATTCGTCTATAGAATTGTCGATAACCTCCTTTAATAACACATAGATTCCGTCCTCGGGCAGTGACCCGTCACCCAATCGTCCAATATACATTCCGGGCCTGGTGCGCACATGTTCCATATCGCTCAGGTGCCGGATATTGTCGTCTGTATAGTTAACGGCAGCGGCTTTTGAGCCACTTTCCTGCGATGATAAAAGCTCTTTTTCGTTATCTGGCATAATCGTTATTTTAATTAAATTGCGCCTTGGTTATCTTCTTTAGAAGACTCGACGTTATTCTCGGTTTCTTTTTCCCGAACCAACTGTTTACGATAACAGCGACGCCGCTTGTGGTTGATGTGCTCAATAGTATCCCATTGTCCTCTAACGTTGCTGTTTTCCTCCATTTCAACGTTGGTTTCCCCCCACTTAAAGCCATACTTTATGTACCTTGGGATGAGGTCGGAAAACAGTAAAGCGTTGGCACCTTTGGCACGATACTCGGGCAAAAAGCCTATGAGCAACAGGTCAACACCTTCAGTTTTATGACACTTTATGGCTCTTAACAAATGCCACCAGCCAAACGGAAACAGTCTGCCACGGCGGCATTTCTGCACGGCACGGGCCAAAGAGGGAATGGTTATGCCTACGCCCGCTATCTTATTATCATTATTTCCGTCAACAATTACCGTTACCAAGCTAAGGTCAAGCGCCGGCAAGTAAGTGTTTACATATTGGTCTATCTGACGGTCGGTGAGCGAAACAAAGCCGTAAATATCCTGATAGGTTTCGTTTATAACCTTAAAAAGTTTGCGGGCATAACCGTTTTGAATATCCTTTCGCGTAACCTTTTTCACATGAAGATTATAGCGACTCTCTATCATTTCGGCGAGCTTGGTAAACTTCTCCGGCGTTTTGTCGGGCATGGGCAGATAGTATTCTACATAGTCATTGTCCTTTTTCCATCCGCCCAATTGCTCCATATGTTGTGGGTAATATTCGTAATTGTAAATGGTTTCCATCGTTCCGAGCCTGTCAAAACCCATGGTAAGCATGCCTTCGGGGTCGAAATCGGTAAACCCCAACGGACCGACGATGGCGGTCATACCCTTTGAACGCCCCCACTCTTCAACGGCGTTGAACAAGGCACGGCTCACTTCAATATCGTCTACAAAGTCAATCCATCCGAAGCGTACTTCTTTTTTCTGCCATCTTTCATTTGCTCTTGGATTCAGAATACCCGCTATACGACCCACCAGCTGGCCGTTTTTATAAGCCATAAAGTATGCAGCTTCACAGAAATCAAAGGCTGCATTGCGATCGCTTCTTAGCGTATTCATTTCGTCCATGAAAAGTGACGGCACGTCATACGGACAGTCTTTGTATAAGTCGTAGTGGAAATCGATAAACCTTCGCAGGTCACTGATAGTTTCCACCTTCCTAATTTCAATTGCCATTACAAGTTTAAATATGGGTTAAAACCTAATTTGCAAAAATAAACAAAAAGCCCGACATGGCAAAAGATAAGCCCTAATTTATATCATATCAACCTTATTTAGATACAGAAGGCGATGTGAGGAAAAGCAAATGACGACGGTTTTTTGTGGTAGCAAATATGTAAAGGTTGCCACCATCCTTCAGTTTCAGACGGCGTTGAAGCACTGCTGCCGGCAAGGGAAAATTGCGAACGGCTACGTTAGCCTGCGTTATTCCCTGCAAAGCACGGTGCAGTTCATTCTTGTTCATGCCGGTAACAGCATGTATCATAAACTGTCTTCCGGGGAACTCTTCAATGGGACTGTCCGACACATACAGGTGCGAATTTACATCAAGCTGTCTTAAACCAAAGCGCAATGCAACGGCACCGAAACAACCTGCTTTCATTATCGATGCGTCAGGAACCAATAAACACTGTCCGGCCACAGGTTCTTCGATACACAAAGGCACTGGCGTATTATCAGCTGCACGACAACTGAACACAACTTTATTGTCAGAACAATAAAGCTGCAACGGCAGGTCAGCATGGCGAAGCACAAGCAGCAGTTCCTTACATTCGCCGTTAACGCTAACCACGTGCACCTCAGTCACACCACGAAGCTGCTCTGCGGAACGATGCCAATCGAGCATGGGCGACAGCTTTAACACGATGAAATGGGCCTTTTTCAGCAATTCTCCGCACATCTCTACTACGTTAGGGGTGCAATCTTCAAGTGCATAGGTGCGGCCTCCATGACTGTCGCGGCGGGCCGGATCCATAAAAATCAAGTCGACATGAGGCATATTTTGCAGATAGCTAACGGCATCGTCACAGCATACTTCAGCGTTTGTCATGCCCAGCAAAGGGAAGTTATGACGGGCTATTGTGCAAAGTTTTTCGTTACGTTCAACGTAAATGGCACGACCAAAACAACGGGAAATAAACGAGAAATCAACACCCAACCCACCGGTTAAGTCAACCATCGCAGTTGGCTCACGCTCTTCTGAGGACGTAAAAACTTCGGTTTTATCCCCATTACACACAGCTTCGCCCATCAATCTACGCACAAGAGAGGCTTTGTATTCGGCAGCAGCCTCACCCGAACATTGCTCCATATTAAGATGTGGAGGAAATACAATGCCCGCAATTGCAGCCCACGACGGCAACTTATGCAGTGCCGTCTGATAGCCTTGTATCTGTTCAAGCGCATAGGTAAAATCGACATCAGGATAACGCTGCTTTTGAAAGGCCAGCACTCTGACATCATCACGCAAGTGCTCACGTATAAAATCGTCAGTAGTCATCATGCTACAAAGATAATGAATTTCGCTGAAAGACGATGAAAATGCGATGGAATCTAAGAAAATTGCAGGTTTCACAATTACAAGTAATCATAATTTATACCATATTATTTCGTTATTTCATCGTTATGCAGCTGTCAACAAAACAACAAGGACCCGCCAATTTCTTGTCATTTTTGCTCTTTCTTAATCAGCAAGCTGCCATATTATATTACATCCATCACTAACACAACACTATTAACCTTGCATTTCAACTAAAAACAAGTAATAGCTTTATTCCCTGCAAACACAGCTTCACACATGCACCAATACAATTTAGTTCATTCATCTTTACACCTTAAAAGTCCCTGCTCTGCACGCTTTACCAACCTTCATTACACCTTTCTTCTCATTGTTCGACGGCCGTCAGCAGCGTTGCTGACGACCGTCACACCCATTGTTCGACGACCGTCAGCAACGCT
>CALIIG010000321.1 GCA_938018155.1 uncultured Prevotella sp. | reverse complement strand
TATATCGCTACACGCTGGTAAATGCAAACCGCATGAAAGACGACAAACAAATGCCGCCCCTCTCGAACGTTTATCCTTATTTGCTTATCACAGGCTCGTTTCAAGATGTAAACGCACTGTACACATGGTCAAGGGAAATGGCAAATGTCGATTGTACAATACCCAACCTGAAGGCACTCTTGCAAGAAATAAACCAGAACAGCAAAACCGATGACGACCGTATCAGCAACACTTATCACTGGATTCAGGAGCACATCAGGTACGTGGCTTTCGAGGCAGGGGTATCAGGTCATCGGCCTGACACGCCACAGGAAGTGTTGCGAAAGCGTTACGGCGACTGCAAAGGCATGGCACTTTTACTTACTACCCTGCTTAAGGCACAAGGCTTCGATGCCCGGCTTACCGACATCGGCACCAATGAAATACCGTTTAAAATGAGCGACATTCCAACGCTGGCCAGTGCCAATCACGTTATTTGCACACTGTTTTATAAGGGTAATACCTATTATATCGATGCCACTTGCAAGCATATTCCATACACCTATTCTCCCCAATCCATACAAGGTTCGCAAGCCATGATATACAATGGCGACAAGCCTTTATTGCAAATTGTACCCATGCAAAAGCCAGATATGTCAATCGACAGTCTCACCTACCAGTATCGTTTACAGGGCGATGTGCTCGTGGGTAAGGCCACATACCAGCTTCGTGGCGACATGAAGGAATGGTTCATGACACTTGCTGACGATGCGGGTAACAAGAACAGGGACGACCTTTTGGCCAACAATCTTAATTCTGATTCGCATAACATGACCATAACCAATGCCAGATGGCTCGATAACGACGCCCGTCACAGTTGGGCACGCTTTGAGGGAGACATAGTAAATAAGGCGGCAGTGCAACAGATTGATGGCGAACTGTATGTTGAATTAAATCCGCATAACAACCTCTTTGACGGCAGAATAGATACCACCAACCGCGTAAACGACTACTATTTCCCCGTGCGTTGTAATGTGGTTCGCCAATCGTCGTTCACCATTCCCGCCGGATATAAGGTCGACTATCTCCCTCCTTCGGCTGTCTTTTCAACACCCGAGGGCACCCTTACGTGCAGTTTCCGGAAACAGGGAAACACAATTCTATTCCACCAAAAGATGCAAATTAACCATCGTCGCATCCCTTTGGCCAACATTTCCAAATGGAACGAGGCCATCAGTAAATGGAAAGATGCCGGCAACGAGCAGGTAGTGCTCAAAAAATAACCTGCCTGTCAGCATGGCCTGCAAGTTTGAACGCAAATAAAAATAACAACCATCAAATATTATAAAGGTATGAAAAAGCTACTCATCATGCTTATTTCGTCAATCATTGCGCTGCCAATGATGGCATTCGACGACAACGATTATCAAAAGTTTGTTCAGGAAGTGAAGAAGGAGGTATGGGCAAAGGACCTGCCTCAATTCAACACCCGCACGGTGCCGGCTCAATACAAAAACGAGTCGGCCGTTGTATTGGCACTTTATGAAGAGCTGTCTGTTAGTCAGAGCAAGAAATTTAACTTTATAAATGTCTACAATATCAAGGCACATACCAGTACGCATCTTAAACGCTGCCTCATTAAAATTAATGATAAAGCCGCCTTAGAGAAATTTTCAACCTTCGATTTCCGCACCTACGACAGGTCGCTAAACGATGCCCTTTTGCACGAAGACCACCGCACTGTATTGGGTGTAAAGGTTATCAAACCAAACGGAACGGTAAAGGAAGTAAGCAGCGACGAGTACCAGGAAGCCAACGAAGGAAAGAAGGGTAAGGAAAAACGCTCAAAGCTTGCCGTCCCCGACCTGCAGGTTGGTGACCTTATTGACTACTTCACCTACGATTTTGACAAGGTGAAAGAAGAGAATATCGACCCCGTGATATTTATATTCGGTGCCGATTATCCCATCCTCGACTATCAGATTCATTGCAGCATTGACAAGCAGCTGTGTACACAATACCGCACGATGAACGGTGCTCCCGACTTTACGGCCAGCCAGAAAGACGACGACATTGTGCTCGATGCACGCGTAAAAAACATTGACAAGCCCCTCCCCGACTACGCATATAACGCCATTGCACAGGCACCATACATCATGCTTTACGCAACAGCCAACGTAGCTTTAGACTATACAGCCAAGAGCACAAAGGAGAAAGGGCTGCACGCTAACCCTGATGCCAGCGTAATTCAGGACGATGCGTGGACATGCTGGTGGGATTATAACACCAAATGGACACCGGGAAAGCTGCTCGCCAAGGTTGTAAAGGCTGCCCGAAAATTAAGCAGCGACGAAGAGAAAGCCGACTATATCTATAACTACATGGTTATGAACTCGCTTGTTTTTAAGCGTCCTTATGAAGACCCATACACCTTCTCAACCCTCTTTACCAGCATGCTCGACAAGCTCAAAGTGCCTTATTTGCGCGCCCTTACAACCAATACCAGTCTTGAGCCTTTCGACAAGCTCATTAATTACAGCGATGCAACCCGCTTTATTATGCTTAAAAACGGCAGGTGTTATTTCCCGCTGGGCCTTGCCGTAGGCGCAGGAGTAGTGCCGTCGCCCTATTTAAACCGCGACGCTGTAAGCACCGACCGTCCTAAAAAATTCAACAAAGGTCCGTTCACAACGTTTAAAACGCCTGCAAGTAACGCTGCCGAAAACGTTGAAAGCGTAACGTTAAATGCCTCGGTCGATGGTGTAATGCTCAACATTGAACGCCAGAACACATATACCGGATGCGAGAAAGAGGGTATGATTCCTGACCTCACCACAGCCGAAGAACTTTGCAAGGCATGGGGAACGGCATACAACATGCCAAACTTCAGCGACTTTTTTGTGCTGAAAAAAAGTGAGATTGATACAAAGGTTGCAGAACGGGCCGAGCAAGACAAGAAAGATGTGGCAGAAGCTTTTGCCGACGAAATAAAGACCTATCACGACAAAGCACCGGTAAAAATAAACGCTACGAAGGTTACAGGCTTTGGTGAAAACAACACGCCATTTGCCTATACCACCAGCTATCAGATTGACGGACTGGTAAAAAAAGCCGGCCGAAACCTCGTCGTTTCGGTGGGCCAGCTCTTCGGACAGCAAACGCACATTGAAGGAAAAGAGCGCGAACGCAATGCCGACATTATGTACAGCAATCCCCGTACCTATTCCGTTTCGTTGTCTCTTGCCATTCCACAAGGCTATACTGTGGCAGCAGAGAGCCTGGAAAAGCTCAACAATAATATTGATAACGAAAATGTAGGCCTCAGCACGAAAGCCGAAATAAGCAGCGACAAGTTGGTAATCAGTTTCGAAAAAACATATAAAAAGCTGCGCATCCCGGCTGCAAGCTGGCCACAGGTGCTCGATATGCTCGACCGGGCATACGATTTTACAAGTCAGCAGATTATCTTAAAGAAACTGTAAAAACCTGCAAGTGTATATTCCAAACAGCCTTCTTAAACAGGCTATACGCTAATATCCGTTTATCTTTACGCACTTTCGTCAACCGTTTTTTGGCGAAAGTGCATATTCGTTTCAGGCTTTTGTTCAT
>CALIIG010000320.1 GCA_938018155.1 uncultured Prevotella sp. | reverse complement strand
GGGTGGTTGGGAGCTTTAAGCCCGATACGGTTACGCTGTATGGCCTTAACCATCTTCTCTATGGCCTGATTCTGACCTATTACAGCCTTTTCTAAATCAGGTGCCATGTCTTTAAGGCGAATACTTTCAGCCTCTCCCATACGCTGAACAGGAACGCCTGTCATCATAGATACGATATCGGCAACCTCACTCTCTGTAATAATTTGCCGGTTTTTTGAATCATCTTTCAGCCACTGGCCTTGTAAATCGTTGAGCTGTTGTTCCAGTTCGGTCTGTTTGTCACGGTAGCCTGCTGCCAGCTCAAAGTTCTGATGACGGACAGCTGCTTGCTTTTTGACCTTAACTTCTTCTATTTCTTTCTCCTTGTCTGTTATCTCTTGTGGAATTCTTACGCTCTGTAAGTGAACACGTGACCCCGCTTCATCCAAAGCGTCGATGGCCTTATCAGGCAGGAAGCGGTCTGTAATGTATCGGTCTGTCAATTTAACACACGCTTTCAATGCATCGTCCGTGTATGAAACATGGTGGTGTTCCTCGTAGCGATTCTTTATGTTTGTAAGAATTTTAAGCGTTTCATCTACCGATGTCGGCTCTACAAGGACTTTCTGAAAACGGCGTTCCAGTGCACCGTCCTTTTCGATGGAATTACGATATTCGTCAAGCGTAGTTGCACCAATACACTGTATTACGCCACGGGCAAGGGCGGGTTTCATGATATTTGCCGCGTCCATGCTGCCAGGTGTAGAGCCTGCGCCTATCAGCGTATGAATTTCATCGATGAACACTATAATCTGCGGATTCTGCTCAAGCTCCTTAAGAAGAGCGCGGATTCTTTCCTCAAACTGACCACGATATTTCGTTCCGGCTACGATTGCAGTCATATCCAGGCTTACCACTCTTTTGTTAAACAAGAGCGGTGACGTTTTACGGCGAGCAATAAGCTGGGCTAAACCTTCAACAATTGCACTTTTACCTACTCCCGGTTCGCCAATAAGTATTGGATTGTTTTTCTTTCGACGACCAAGAATTTCAACAACACGTTGAATCTCTTTTTCCCTTCCGACAACAGGGTCAAGTTTACCTTCTTCAGCTGCATGCGTAAGATCGACCGAGAAATTGTCAAGAACGGGAGTCTTATTTCCCTGCTGTTGAGTTGCCGTTGCTGTATGATGTGCTGATTTTGCTTTCTTTGAAGGTTCCGGATTTTCTTCAAACATAGAATCTTCTTCATCATCAGGAAGCTCTAAAGTGTCTGTTGTGGCTTGCTTTTGCAACAATTGAAGTGCTGTCTCATAATTTAAATTATAAAACTCTAACACCTCTTTGGCACCATTATTAACCTGATCGTGCAGAATGGCTAACAGCAAATGCTGAACATCAACAGTTTGTGTATGTTGAATACGAGCCTCAAGAACAGAGAGTTTTAAGATGTTGCTTGCCTTATTATTCAAAACAAGCCCATCTGTATTATTGAATCCCTGTTCTACATTTTCATGAATACGACTCTCTAAATCTTCCTTAACACTCTCTATATTGATGCCTACACGATTAAACACGTCAATAATAACGCTGTTTTTTTCTCTAAGAATAGCCAAAAGCAAATGTTCAGGACCTACCGAGCTGCTGGCCAGGCGGGTCGCCTCTTCCCTGCTAAAAGCGAGAACTTCAGATACATTTGGTGAGAACTGACTGGTCATTATTTATTATCCCTTTCTTATAAAGTTATTATATTCTTATTCAATTTATCCCATAATAAGAAAGCAAGTAATATGCCAAAAAGATATATAAAGCCAGTTATCTGCCACAGAATGAGGCATAAGGGCAGTTGCTACATCGGTTGGCATCGTTGGTTGGCAAGAACGGGATTGCGGGATTGAATATCTCTTCCAATAAGTTTTTTAGCGCATTCCAAAAATCATCGGCCACATCTTCAATGTCATTTACAGGATAAGACGTCCCTGTTTTGCTGTCGGGAGAGGCGTAAGCTTTGAGCGTGAGCGTCGGGTCGTAATCCTTAGTAGCTACCTGACGAATAAATAATAAGGCGGGAGATACAGGCAAATGCTGTTTATTAACTGCAGCCCGTGAGGCTGGATCACGACGGATGCTGTAAGCATAAAGGAAGGCTTGCAGGTAATATGCAGAATGTTTCTTGTCTATATTTTTCGGGTCGAAAATCTCTTCGATGTCAGATGGCTTCGATGTAAGCGGACTTCCTGTCTTGTAATCTACTACACGAATGGTATCAACTCCATTTCTTTTAACCTTATCCAAGCGATCGACCTGCCCTTGCAATACAAGATTTTTTTGCTTACCGTTGACATTTATCGTCATTTTGGCAGAAAAATCATGTTCTAAAGCCAGTATTTTTAAAGGGGCAAGTTGCAAATCGTGTTTAAGAAGGTTTGTGAGATATATCTTTAATACCTTTCTGTTTAGCAATTGAAGACCATTATATTTAGGCACAAAACGGGAATTTTCAACATTAAAAAGTTTTTCTCTAAAAGCCTGATCAAGACATTCTGAGACCATAGAACTGTTGTTTAAACAGTTCTGTATCTGTTCGTTTGTAATAATAACGTCATGGTTAGGCGCAGATAACCTTTCATAAATAAGCTGAGCTGCACGATGAAATATATTACCGAAAGTTGGGCTGTCAATTTCTTCGGCATCGTCAATATCGGCTTCTCGCAGATGACATATTGAATAGTAGAAGAACTGTAAGTTGCATCTTAAATAACGACTGATGGCCGTAGGTGACAGCATCATTATGTCGTTCATTATTTTTTGTACAGTATCGGTTTTTGGGATAGGCTGCCGTACGACAGGAGTTACGTCTTGGCCTGACAGCAATGTTTTCCGAACGATATTGTGCTGACCATTATTTTCAACCATGAACTGAAGCATAAAGCGGCTCATTTCATGCTGATTCCCATCATCGGTAGCATTGTTATAAACGAGAGTTATGTCGTTCGCACGCTGTAATAGTGAATAAAAATAATAAGCATAAATGGCTATTTTATTCTCTACGGTTGTAAGTTCATATCCCTTTCTGATAGCATGAGGAATGAAAGAAGCGTCATTAACGCTCTTGGGTAAGTTGCCTTCGTTGCATGAAAGCAGCAAAACATGGTCGAAGTCGAGGTTACGAGTCTCAAGAACTCCCATCATTTGAATACCTATTGCAGGCTCACCATGGAAGGGGATACTTGTAGAATTGATAAGCTGATTCAACAGACGCTGGAAGACAACACTACTTACAACTTCTTTGTTATCAATGTTTTCGTGTACACTTTCTTTACTTACAATCATAATATTATCAAGCCGTTGTATGAGTGTATACATACGAAAGATTGATTCGTGCAACAGTGCATCCTCCGTTTCTTTGGCTCTGAGCCCTACCTTTTGTAAGATGTTGGCTATCCATGACAGTATGGGGACGAGATTATTCTGATAGTCCATACCGTCAAAAAGCATGATCATATTTTCATCCTGTCCCGAAATAAGATTTTCTATTGACGGGTAATACTGTTTATGATTGTTTAAATTGTCGGATAATGATTTATAATTGTCGGATATGTATTTGGCATAAGGGTGGGCGAGTATGCGGTTAACATATTTCAATCGATAATGCAAGCCGTCATCAGTGCGTCCTTTTAGTTGTAGTTCGATGAGAGAATTTACCAAGCTGCATATTGGTGAAGCTGACAACGGATAGCCTGTTGTAATGTTGGCAGCGGTGGTGTCATTAGGAAAACAGTGGATAGCGTTTTGAAGAAGCAGCTCGTCACCCAACACGATTGCAGTTTTACTTCCGTCCTTTTTGCGTTCATTTTCTTCTAACCAATTGGCTATAAATCTGGCCTGTATATTTTCTGAGTGAGCTGATACATAAGCAATTTGTTTCTCTTTATTAAAGTTCTGGTATACATCGCTGACGTCTATTCCTTCAGATGCTCGTTCAATAGACAGCTCATTAGGGAACTTTCTGAGATTCTCGGCGATATAACGCCCGGCCTCATGGCTGTTGTTGAGGTAATAATTATCATAATCCCAATAGAACTCGGCTTTGTCCATGTCCATTAATCGCGCAAAAAGTTTCTTCTCAACCTTTTGTAAAAGATTGAATCCTACAAAGATATACTTTTTATAATGAAACTCTATTTGTTCTTTTTCACTTACTTCCCGGTATAACATACCTTCGTATGCTTCACCCCGTAACTGCAATTTTTCACGAAAAGCATGGTATATAGGTCCAAGATTTTTCCAAATATCGTTGAACCTTTGTTGCAAATCGGTATCATTAATAACAGTTCCAAAGAATTGCTCAAGGCCTTTTCGTTGTTCTTCGCTCAAAAAGGAGAAGTCTCTCATATTCTGCCATGCTTCGAGGTGTACGAAAAGTTTATCGGCATCAGCCATGTTTTTGTCGATGTCATCAAAGTCAGCCAGCATTAGCTGTCCCCAAGAATAGAAATGGTCTAAGGTTTCAGTAGAGCCTGTTTGTTGTTGATAAACATCATACAACTGGAAAATTAGTACTATCTGATCCGGAATTTTTAAATCAGAATGATTTCGGAATAAATCGCTAATTGTGATGTATGAAGGGCTCCATATAGGATGCCCCACCTCTTCATACAAAGCCTGATTAAGGAATAGTGAAGCACGTTTATTGGGGAAAACAATGGCAATGTCGGATAAATTATGTTCGCCATGCTTTGCAATGATGTCTTTGGCTACGTATTGTAAGAATGTCATAGTTCAACCTTTACGATGTTATGTTGTTGGATATACCATAGGTAACCCGATATATTTTTATATCCCATGCTGTGGAGAAGGCTCATATACTCACGAACTTGTTGCTGATGTCGTGCCAGTTCCCTACCTGTTTTAAAGTCGATCACGGTTATTTCGTTATCGTTATAGATAACTCTGTCGGGGCGTCGCTCGCGTACTTGCCCTATTTCTGTGTCATAGAAGAGTATTGAACATTCATTAAAGACCTTCATTTCAGGTAAGAACCAGTTAGCAATTTGACAGTCTTCCAATTCTTTTTGAATATATTTTTTTAGTTGTTGACGTGTCATAGGCTTATTATAGAGCACACCATCAAACTCGAGCTGGTCAATAGCACGATTAATATCATCCTTATTTTGCATCGAAGCAAAGAGAGCATGAAGAATATTTCCCGTTTCAATATACGAATCTCTTTTTTGTTTCTCTTCTAACTCATCGTCAGGAGTCATGAAGTCCTTGCTTGCATTGCTCTGTTTAAATTGGGGCTCATTATGGCTGTTTTGAATCTTAATGGGTAAAGTTTCTTCTGATTGGAGAAAAATATTATTACTTTTTCTCTCCTTTTTCATATCAGAAGGGCAAAGATTCCCATATTCAAACTGTATAGTCCCATTCTCTTCTTCTATCAGTTTACAATCGCCTAAGCCTTTTTGAAATGTTGTGTTGTTTCCCCCATTATCCAGAAAGCCACCATCAATTACATTACGTAATAGTTTAGAAGGGAAGCCAGAATTACTTGCTTTACCTATAATAAAAAGGTTTCGTCCGGCGCGAGTAAAGGCAACATACATCATATTGAGGTTGTCTACCATATTGTTGATGTATTCTTTTTGGTAATGATGTTTAAATATTGACGTTCTTAACTTCTTTGCCAATAAGCTTACAGGAATTACAGGAAGCTCGTTATAAGGCGCACACTCTGTTTGCATCCATAGTATGTTACGTTTGTCTTCAAGATCCCAATCGCAAAAAGGTATGATTACATTGTCAAATTCCAACCCTTTACTCTTGTGTATTGAAAGCATCCTAACGCCATTAACAGCATCACTGTGTATTGATTTTCCGCATAAATTCTCGTTCCATTCTTTCAGGAAATCGTCAATCCCTGCGACATGTTTTTGCATGAAGTCGGTCATTTGGTCAAATAAAGCACATACGTATGCACTTTGATTGTTTAATTGTTCCAACTTAAATATTGAGAAAAGACGTTCGGTAAGATTAATCAATGGTGTTGACAAGAGGTCGTCCCAAGCCTCAACCAGTTCATTAGGTAACAAAAGTTTTAGTTGTTGTTTGTCCTTTCCTGCCAACAGGTTGGCATCATCAATGTCGTTATTATCAGGTATTATACTTCTGCTTAGTTTTACTAAAGAAGCCAGTGCGAGCTTGTCATCAGGGTGCGTTAAAACATACATGGCTGTTATAATAACATTTACAGCCAATGACGAATCGAGGCGAAAGGCCTCGTCCGATATCATATTAATCATTGTTTGCTCTCCATTTACCATAACAGGATTTTGCTGAAAATATGAAGCCAGCAACTTAATATGCTTGTTTTTTCTGACTAATATGGCTATCTTGTTGGTTTCTATATTATTGGATAGCAGGTATTCGAGTGTATCTTTTACACTCTCTACCATCTTGTTTTCATAATCATCTTTGGGGATAAGCGTAATTTTCACCTGCCCGGAAGCCTGTTTGTCGTCAGGGATAAGCTGTACAACATCTTCGTATGCCGATTTAATTTCGTTGGCTCCATCTAATATTTCTTGTGAAATCCGGGAATCATTAAGTTCACTTATTACTTGCTCCGACAACAGTTGGGCAGCTGAAGAAAAAAACAAATTATTGAAATGCACAATATTTCGTTGTGAACGATAGTTGGTATTCAGGTGTTTTACTTGTATTTCGCTATATGTTCTATCGTTTAAACTGTTTAGCAAATGCCAGTCGCCATCGCGCCAGCGATAAATACTTTGCTTTACATCGCCTACAATAAGACTACCGTCTTGATGAGCTATACAATCGTCGAGCAGAACCTTAAAGTTCGACCATTGCATAGCACTTGTGTCTTGAAACTCATCAATCATGATGTAACGAAGCTGCCCTCCAATCTTTTCATAGATGAAAGGAGCATCCTGTTCGTCTATTAACGAGTTGAGAAGTTTCTGTGTATTGCTAAGTGGATAAAGACCGTTTTCATCGTTAATATTCTGTACTTCTTCTTCGATCCTCCCTAATAGACGTAACTCATTGATGTGTTTGAGTGCCAATTCAACCGAATTTACCGTCATAGCCGCTTCTTTCCGTCGCTCTTCTGCTTTGCATAACAGAGGCCCTACCTCTCTTATTATAATCTGACTTTCCGTAGTGTTTATGTCATCTTTCTTAACAAGAGCCTCAGCATTATCAATGGCTTGTTCTACATATTTATTAGGTATAGGTGTATTTTCCCCTATGAAATCGCCATTATTCAGTTTCTCGAAGTACCCGGGCACTCCACGTTTACCTTGGTAAAAATGTTTATCAGTTAGCCGATTATTCTCCGTTATACTTTTAAAGGTATCAGCATATTTAGCCATTGCCATGATGGCATCGTTCTTTCGTGAACGCAATTTCAATGTATAGGCTTTGAAAAAAGCCGGGTCGTTCATAATGGCATGCAGCTCTTGTTGATGATTTCTGTAAAAATCCTTAAAGATATTCTTTCCAAATTCTTTTATTTGCGTGATGACATTCCAGTTCTTGTCTTCAGCAAGGCGTTCCCTGACAAAGTCCATTATCCAGTTTAATAGTGGGTCATCTTCTCTACTTATATTGTCAATGATATTATCGACAGCCTGACTTTCCACCTCAATATCGTTCAATGATACTTGTATATTAGCTGTCAGACCAAGTTCACGTGAAAGGTTTCTCAATATCCTTTGAAAGAAACTGTCAATAGTTTCAACCCTGAACATATTGTAATGATGTACAATTAGCTGCAGCGCGTCAGCGGCATGTTTGCGTATTTCTTGTTCATTTAAACAGGGTTGAAGCTCTGATACTTTTCTAAAATATGTATCTGAATCAGGAAATCCGTTAGCAATACCATAAAGTTGCGACAATATTCGCTGCTTCATTTCCTGCGTAGCCTTATTGGTAAACGTAACGGCAAGAATATATTTAAAGTTATGTGGATTTGCTATTAGCAAATTAATGTATTCGATGGCAAGTGTGAAGGTTTTACCACTACCTGCACTTGCCTTATAAATGGTAAGGGGTTTATAGTTTGTCGACATGAATATTATAGAATAAATTCAGCATTTATTATTTTGTATTTTACCCGGCGAACGAAGAAATTAAAATTAAGTTTGTAAAGAGCCGCTTCATTGTCGTACAGCAATTTCGTGGGAAATGTAACACAAACATGTTGTAAAGATACAAAAATAATTGTACAAAAAGATCGATTTTAAATAGAAAATGGGGCTAATAGCTCCCAATTTTTATAAATAAAACAATGTCTCTTGGATGCCCTTTACAAGGTTATCCAAGAGACATTGTATAATTGGGGTTTTATTTTTCCAATCAATTAATTAATATGATCGGGCAATAATGACACGGCTAACAGCTGGTTTACCGCTCACCATATCTTTCATTCCTTCTACATTTTGATCGAAACTGAACGGTACACAGCGTATCGTGGCTTGTGTATTATTTTTCTTCCGTTTCGGCAGTACCATCCCACGGACACAGGAAGAAACCGCCATCTTTAACGCGTTCTTTAAATTCGTCATAATTGTTACAAAGGAAGATGTGCGCGTCACGGTATTTGAGAGCCTTATTGAAAATATTCTCCTGAATGTCTTCAAGTAGTCTCTGTATGCGTTCAACAATACCATCAAAGCTTACGCATTCTTTCTCAAGCGTGTCGCGACGCATCACCTCTATGGTGTTATTTTCAAGGTCACGACCGCCCATTACCAAACGCACAGGGACACCTTTTAGTTCATAATCGGCAAATTTGAAACCCGGGCGACGGTTGTCGGCATCATCGTATTTTACGCTAATGCCTAATTCTTGTAGCTTATCAATAACAGGTTGCAGCTTGGCAGAAATGGCTTTGAGCTGTTCCTCACCTTTATTAACAGGTATAATGACAACCTGAACAGGAGCCAGTTTCGGAGGAAGAACCAAGCCGTTATCGTCAGAATGCACCATAATCAGCGCGCCCATCAGTCGGGTAGAGACGCCCCATGACGTTGCCCACACATACTCAGGCTTATTATCTTTGTTGAGGAAAGTAACGTCAAAGCTCTTTGCAAAGTTCTGACCGAGGAAATGACTTGTACCACTTTGCAGTGCTTTTCCGTCCTGCATCATGGCTTCTATTGTGTATGTATTGAGTGCCCCGGCAAAGCGTTCTGTCTCGCTTTTTACACCTTGTACAACAGGAACGCCCATCCACTTCTCGGCAAACTCAGCGTATACCTTTAGCATTTTTTGAGCTTCAACTTCTGCTTCTTCTTTTGTAGCATGTGCTGTATGACCTTCTTGCCATAAAAATTCAGAGGTACGCAGGAACGGTCGCGTACGCATCTCCCAGCGCATGACGTTGCACCATTGGTTGCAAAGGATGGGAAGGTCGCGGTATGAGTGAATCCAGTTCTTATAAGTATGCCATATCATGGTCTCGGATGTGGGACGAATGATGAGTTCTTCGTCCAGTTTCGCATCAGGATCTACAATGATACTTTTACCATCATCGCTGGTTTTTAAACGGTAGTGCGTAACAACGGCGCTCTCTTTGGCAAATCCCTTGACGTGCTCGGCTTCGCGGGCAAAGAAACTTTTCGGAATCAGGAGGGGAAAATAAGCATTGCTAACGCCCGTTGCCTTGAACATTTTGTCGAGCTGTGCCTGCATTTTTTCCCAGATAGCATAGCCGTAGGGCTTGATGATCATGCAACCACGGACAGGAGCCTGTTCTGCAAGGTCGGCCTTTATAAC
>CALIIG010000319.1 GCA_938018155.1 uncultured Prevotella sp. | reverse complement strand
CGTCAGCAGCGCGTACGACGGCCGTCACACCCATTGTTCGGCGATC
This sequence comes from uncultured Prevotella sp., assembly GCA_938018155.1. Taxonomy (GTDB): domain Bacteria; phylum Bacteroidota; class Bacteroidia; order Bacteroidales; family Bacteroidaceae; genus Prevotella. Next base: position 9,725 of record CALIIG010000319.1, on the reverse strand, counting down.
GTCGTACGCGCTGCTGACGGCCGTCGAACGATGACCTTTTGCACATAAACGGGTAACGTTTATGTGGCAACGGGGTTGTAAAATAAAGGTAAATGCTTAAGAATTACGATGTTATAATATTATAGCAACGCTTTTTTCTCCATACTTTCAAACAGCAGCTCAACCAGCCGGGGCACGGCATAGCAGTTTATATCTTCCTGTTTTACCCAGATATAATCGGGTGGAAGCTCGGGGCGGACATCGGTTTGCAGCAGATAAAAGTCGGCCATGATAATGCGGTGGGTCAATACATGCTTTACATGGCTGTTTAAAAGTATCAGCGTGCCTTGCCAGTCGGGCAGGGGTTCGTTCTCAAAAAGGCACGGCTCCCAAAGGCCCTGCCATATATCTTTCGGGCCACGACGGTGCAGTGCACAATAGCCCTGGCAGCTGATAAGAACGTATGAAAAATGTCGTTCTTTCACCTTTATGGTACGATTCTTTACAGGAAGTTCGGCCACGCGGTTGGTATGTAAAGCCTCACAGGTCGCCATGAACGGACATTCGGGGCATTTGGGAGCCTTCGGCATGCAGCAGGTGGCACCAAAATCCATCATAGCCTGGTTGAAATTACCCGCTTCTTCGGCAGCGGGAAGGTCGGCAATAAGCGTGTCAGCCAGCTGTTGGAAGAAATGTTTACCCTGCGTAGAGTTGATGGGTATATCAATACCGAACACGCGTGACAACACACGGTATGTGTTTCCATCAACTGCAGCTGCCCTGATACCGAAGGCAAACGAGGCAATAGCCGCCGCCGTGTAGGTGCCCACGCCCTTAAGACGCCGGATGTCGGTAAGGTTATCGGGAAAACGGCCAAGGCTAACAATTTGGCGTGCAGCCTCATGAAGGTTGCGCGCGCGGCTGTAATAACCCAGTCCCTGCCACATACGCAGTACGTCATCCTCGCTGGCAGAAGCCAGACTATCAACGGTAGGGAAACGGCTCATGAACCTTTCCCAATAGGCCCGGCCCTGTGCAATGCGCGTTTGTTGCATGATAACCTCGCTAAGCCATATGGCATAGGGATCGTGAGTATGACGCCAGGGCAGGTCGCGACTGTACTGGTGGTACCAGCTTATAAGTGTGGTGGTAAAATGGTTATGGGGCATGCTATGTCATTTGCTTGCGTGCACACGAGGGGCAAATGCCTTTAACCATGTAGTTTATCGAGTTCATGACAAAACCATGAGGCAGCAGTACATGAGGGATAGCGGTGTCGTAGAGGCAGAATGTCTGGTGACAGTGCTCGCAATAAAAGTGTACGTGCATGTCGTCATCGTCGTCATCGCTATGGCTGTGGCTCATGCAGAGTTCGTATTTTACATTGCCATCGCCGTCCTCAATGGCATGAACGAGATGGCATTTGCGGAAAAGGGCCAGACTTCTGGATATGCCACTCTTATCGATAGTGACGATGGCCTCTTCCAATTCAGTCATCGACGACGGATGTTTTTCGGCAGCAAGTGCCTTCACAACAACAATACGGTTGCTCGTTGGCTTAATGCCGTGCTGCTCAAGTAGCTTAATACAGGTTGTTTTGTCCATACAAAGGCAAAAATACAAAAGAATATTGACAACGACTTATATATATTAAAGAAGATTGATTACATTTGCACTTAATTTGTATTTACGACAAATCATAAGTTCAAAAGGCATGAAAGTAATCTCTCCAACATTTGAAATATGGGCCCAGAAGCCTGGAATGGAAGGCATATACCAACAGGTTGAACGCGCCGGAAGGGTGTGTTATAAAAGTGAAGACCACCGTACCGACTCGTCGGCACGCCCTTTTGTGGAGCGGATGATTAAGAGCCAGCATACCGCTATGCTCGAACACGGAACGGTTTACCTGCTTTATCGCGATGCCGAAACAACGTGCCCTGCTTGTGGAAACAATGTAGAGGTAAAGCCCTGGCAGCGATATGAGCGCAACAAATTTTCGAGAGTGGCGACGGTTGACGGCTGTCATTACATAACAACCAACCTGCGTGTGCTGGCCGAAAACCAGTGGATGGACGACCTCGGCCATCTTACCGAACCGCTTGCACACCATGAACGCCGTGTAACCGTTCACTTTACAACACAGGTTGCCATCACGCGCGAGTTTAACCGGCATCGTGCAAACTCGATGGCTGAGCAGTCGACACGATACTGTAATTACTCAAAGGATAAGTTTGGTAAGGAGATAACGGTAAACCTTCCGGAGTGGGTGCGGGAGCTTTCTGCCACGGAGCCGTCAGAAATCAACTTTATGGAGCTGGCGAAAAAGGTGGAAGAGGGTAGTGCTGACGATTATGAGAACTGGCTTTTTGGCAATATTGCTGCCGAGCGTGCGTACATGAACCTCATAGCTGCTGGCCGTAAGCCTCAGGAAGCACGCGTAATTCTGCCCCTCGATACGAACACCGAGCTGGTGCATACTGCCTTTGTGAGCGACTGGAAACACTTTTTTGACCTGCGCGCTCTGGGCACAACGGGTGCCCCTCACCCTGATGCGAAGGTGCTTGCGCGTCCGCTTTACGACGAGTTCTGCCGCCTGGGGCTGATAGAAGCATAAGGCAATTTGTTGCTTAAACGTTGTTAATGCGTGGTTGTTTATCTGAACTTGTAAATAAAAAATAGTTTTATCAGGTTGATTTCACATCTTTTTCATCCGCTACAAAAGGGCTTAGAGCGTCCACAGCGCATGAATAATCCGTTTTATTATGAACCTCATCCATTGGCCCTTCAGGCAGTGGATGAGGTTGTTGCTTTTCTGAAAGGTGACACGGCACAGCGTTTTCAGCCTGTGAAAGCGGATGAAAACTTTCTGCGCGACATCAGTAAGGGCAAGATGTTTGGCGTATTGGTGGTTGAGCGTAAAGCAGAAAGCGGGGAAGATAACGAAACCGGTTATCTGGCAGGGTATAGCGGACAGATAGCCGGAAGGGCAGATTGGGAGGGCTTTGTTCCCGCTGTTTTCGACTATCTGCAGCCTGATGGCTACTTCAAACGGCGCGAAGCCGGGATAGTTGGGGTCAGCAAGGAGATTGCTTTGCTGGAAAATTCAGACGAATATAGCTTGGCTACAAGGCGTTTAGACGATGTAAGGAAGCTGGCCGAACGTGAGATAGCCGATTATAAAATGGTGATGCAACGTTCAAAAAACGAGCGTAACCAGCGGCGAGAAGCCTTGCACGATTCGGAAAATCGGGCAGAAGAGGAAGAAAAAATAATTCGTGAAAGCCAGTTTCAAAAGGCTGAACTCAGACGGATAAAGAAGCGATGGACTGGTGAAATAGCTCTTGCCGAAGATAGCTTGCGGGAGATTGATGAGCGGTTAAAATTGCTTAGACAGAAGCGACACACCATGAGCGATAAGCTGCAATGGTGGCTTTTCTCACAGTTTATGATGTTAAATGCACGCGGCGAGAGCCGTTCGTTGCTTGAAATATGGAAAAATGAGCTGCCTCCTGCTGGAGCAGGAGAGTGCTGTGAGCCCCGTTTGTTGCAATATTGCTTTCGTAAAGGCTGGCACCCGCTGTGCATGGCGATGTTCTGGTGGGGCGAAAGCCCGAAGGAAGAAGTGCGCCATCATCTTCACTTTTACCCGGCATGCAACGGCAAGTGTAAGCCTGTCCTGGGATGGATGCTTCGTGGACTGGATGTGGAATCGAATCAATTGGAGGATGAAAAGCATCAAAAGCTGACAATAATATATGAGGACGACAGCATCTGCGTGGTGAATAAGCCTGCCGGTATGCTCGCCGTTCGGGGGAAAAGCAATCGCGAGAGTGTACAGAGCATGATGCAGGAGCGTTATCCTGATGCCGAAAATCCGCTTGTTGTGCATCGTTTAGACATGGCAACAAGCGGCCTGATGGTGATTGCAAAAAACATGGAGGCATACCGATGCCTGCAACAACAGTTTGCCAAACGCGAGGTAAGGAAGCGTTATGTGGCTGTGCTTTCACACGAAGAAAGTCGTAAAAAGGGGAAAATTTCGTTGCCGTTACGGCCCGATTTAAGTGATCGTCCACGGCAAATAGTTGATTTTGTGCACGGCAAAAAGGCTGAAACCACTTATGAAATGGTAGATAATTGCCACGTAAACCTATATCCTCATACAGGCCGTACGCACCAGTTGCGCGTGCATTGCGCCCATGCCGACGGGTTAAACAATCCTATTAAGGGTGACGAACTGTATGGAAAGCGGGCCGACAGGCTTTATCTTCATGCTGAAGAACTCTCATTTCTGCATCCCGTGACGCATGAAAGGGTAACCTTTCACGCTCCTTGCCCTTTCTGATTATTCAGGCAAGGAACATAATCAACACCTGTGCGATAACTATTCTGATGAATACTCCCAACGGGTATGTGGTGGCATAGCTGATGCTTGCCGTATCATCTTTCAGCGTATCACTGGCATAATCGAGTGCCATTGAGTTGGCCATGCTTCCGCACATAATGCCACAGATGGTGCCAAAATCATATTTATTGGTCTTCAAGGCGATGATTCCGATGATGATAACCGGCACAACGGTGATGAGAAAACCTATGCCAACCCATTCGATTCCTTCGGGACGGATAATCGTTGACAGAAAATTCTTGCCGGCTCCCAAGCCTAAACAGCCGAGATAAAGGGCAAGACCTAACTTGCGTAACATCAGATTGACCGAACGAGTAGTGTAGCTGATAAAGTGCATTCGCGGCCCAAGAGCTCCAACTATAATGCCCATGATGATAGGGCCGCCCGCTATTCCGAGGCGGATTGGTGAATCCATGCCGGGCAAGGAAATAGGAATGGTTCCGATAGCAAGACCTAAAACCAGACCGAGAAAGATGCTGCCGATGTTGGGCTCTTCAAGCGTCTTGACTGAATTGCCGAGGAAATGCTCGGCGTTATTGACGTCTTCGTGTTCGCCTACCACCGTAAGGCGGTCACCATATTGAAGCCGGAGATCGTCGCTGGCAAGCAATTTAACGTCGCCTCGCAGCACACGGCTTACGTTTATACCGTATGCAACGCGCAGGTGCAGGTTGCCAAGCCTCTTGCCGTTAAGCTCTTTCCTTGTGATAATACATGTGCGACTCTCAACCTTAGAATCGATATGGTTCCAGTCTACGTCCTGTTTGTTCCAGTCTTTCTCCACTTTTTGCCCGAAAAGAAGCTCCAAAGCCTCCTCGTCTTCTTTCGTCGTTACAACAAGAAGTGAATCATTTCGCTCGATAACGGTGTTGGCAAGTGGTACAATTACTTGCGTTCCCCGCCATATTCTGGATATGATAAACTTCATGTGTGTCATGTTAGCTACTTGCTCTATCTTCTTACCGGCAATGGCAGGATTGACTACTTTCAATTGAACGATGTAAGTATGGTCCGACTCATTAAGCGTTGACGTTTCCAAATGGTGAGGTTTGACAAACAGCTTTCTTATGAAAACCATGGCCAAAATAACGCCAACCACACCCAAAGGATAGGTTACAGCCGTAGCCAGAGCAACGCTGCCGCTCGGCAATCCCATGTGATTCAGGGCCTGTGTAGCGGCTCCGAGGGCGGGCGTATTGGTGGTAGCACCACATAAAATGCCTACCATGTCGGGCAAACTAATGCCTGTAAGCGGTATTAAAACAAGAGAAAGGACGGTGCCGAACGCAATAATGGCAAAGCTCCAAAGGTTAAATGCCATTCCCTCATGGCGCAGAGAGCCGAAGAAATTCGGCCCAACGTGAAGCCCTAAACAGTATACAAACAGAGCCAAACCGAAGTCTTCCATGTAGTCGAGCGTCACAGGGTCGATACTAAAACCGAAGTTTCCTGCCATAATACCGGCAAAAAACACGAACGCTACGCCCAGAGAGATACCCATTACACGTATTTTTCCCAGTGCCAGACCGAGTGCAACGATGGATGAAAGCACAACAACCGCCTGTACGGATGAGTGTATAGTGAATAGATTGTCAAGCCAATTCATTTTGCCCTGTTCCCTGAAGTATATTAAGTTATTTTCTGAAGTATATCAAATTACTCCTTGGAGGAAATTAAATTACTCCTTGAAGGAAACAAATTTGCTCCCTGAAGAAAATAAATTTGCTCCTTGGAGAAAATTAAATTGCTCCCTGAAGCGGATTATATCGTTCCCTAAAGAACGGAAAAACGTTCTCTGAAGCATATTAAATAAGGTTGAGATAGTTCTCAATGGGTATCCCACGGTTCTTGTCAATATTGCCTTTATTGAGGTCGATAAAACGGTAAACCACGTCCATTGCCTGCCTTGTGGCCTTGCTCAGAGGCTCATTATCGAGCAGATGACCTATGAGAACGGCCGAGAAAATGTCCCCTGTGCCCGGGAAATGTACGGGTATTTCGGTATAGGGAAGCTCAAAATACTTGCCCGTTATATGGTTAAAGCCCACGACGCTGTGCTGTCCGTCCACGCGAATTGAGGTGATAAGAACCGATTTTGCCCCTGTCTTCCGCAGCTCATCAAGCAAATTCCGCGCTTCGTCAAGGCTTACACCGCCGTCCCTGTACGCCGTATCGGTAAGATAACATGCCTCGGTATAGTTGGGAAATGTAAGGTCAGCCACGCTCACCATCTCCCGCATACTGTTGATGGTTGTGGGCGTAACACCGTTATATAATTTCCCTTCGTCACCCATAATAGGGTCTACAAAGATGGTGGTTCCGCTTTTTTCCTGTTCCCTGCAATATGCCGAAACGATGGCTGCCTGATGTTCTGAAACGATAAAACCCGTAGAAATGGCATCGAATTTAAAGCCAAGCTCCTTCCAAACAGGAAATACACCTTTAATATAATCGGTGGTATCGAGAATGCTAAACTTCCCATAGTCGAGCGTATTCGACACCAATGCCGTTGGAAGATTGTAGGTAGGGTGACCCATATACGACAGAATGGGCAGCATGGCAGCCGTGGCAACCTTGCCGTAACCAGCCATATCGTTGATGAGCAGAATTTGTTTTGTCTTCATAAATTTACGTAAATTGTTACAAAGGTAGCAAAAAAGAAGTAAGCACGACAGCGAAAAGTTCAAAAAACGTTGTTGTATTTAAAAAATGAACAAATAAGGTACTAAAACCGTTGTCAGGCCGTTTTTTCTTTGTATATTGGGTACATATAACCCAAACTAATATGAATCTTATGACCAATCACAACTATTGCCTTATCCTTGCCGGTGGAAAGGGCCGCCGTTTGTGGCCTTGCAGCCGGGAGAATTTCCCCAAACAATTTGTCGATTTCTTTGGAACGGGCCGTACACAGTTGCAGCAAGCCTATGACCGTATGGCTGCAATTATGCCCGAAGAGCATATTTTTATCAATACAAATGTAAATTATATTGATATTGTTAAGGAACAGTTGCCCGACGTTCCCGACGATCATATTATGGCCGAACCCGTATGTCGCGGAACGGCACCGGGCATAGCGTGGGGAGCCCACCGCATTTCAATGTTCGATTCGCAGGCTGCTCTCATTGCCGTTCCTACCGATCAGATGATTATTAACGACGATGCCTTTCGCAAAAACGTGCTCGACGGCCTGGCCTTTGTGCAGCAAAACAACTACTTTCTCACCATGGGCGTGATGCCTACCCGTGCAGAACCGGGCTACGGTTACATCCAAATCAGCAGCCATGTTTGCGGTAATATTTACAAGGTAAAAACGTTTACCGAAAAGCCCGACCGCGAATTTGCCCGCATGTTTGTGGATAGTGGCGAGTTTGTTTGGAACACGGGGCTTTTCCTTAGCAACGTATCCTATTTGCGTGAATGCTTTTCAAAGTTCCTCCCCGACGTGTTAAGCCGCTTCGATATTGAAACGGAAACCATGTCGCCAGGTCAGGAAGAGCTTTTCATACGCAAGCATTTCCCTGTTTATCCCAACCTTTCCATCGAATCAGGAGTGCTTGAAAAGACGGGCATTACCTGCGTAATGAAGTGCGATTTCGGTTGGGCCGACCTCGGAACGTGGCACGGAATATACGAGGCTCTGCCCAAAAGCACCGATGATAACGTCGTAATCGATTCGGATGTTATGATGGAAGACAGCCATAACAATGTAATAAAAATTCCGCGTGGACGCCTTGCTGTCATCAACGGACTGGAAGGATATATCGTGGCCGAGGAGGGAAACGTGCTGCTGATATGCAGGAAGGAAGATTCGTCGGCACTTATCAGGAAGTATGTTAACGAGGTTCAGCTTAAGAAAGGCGAGGCTTTTAGCTGATATATGGCACAAGTCCCCTGCTCGCATCGTGGAGCAGGGGACTTGCCTTTTCATTTATTCTAAAACGGTTTTATGCCGTGCATAAAACACGATTAAAGTTTTCCCGACATGGTTTTGCGGGCTGTTTATTCTAAGTTTCTTATCTTTTTAAATTCGCTGTAAATCTTTTCGGCCGTGGCTTTCATCTCATCTTCCGGGAGCTTAATGTGCTTATGGAAGTCGACATCAGCCTCAGTGTTGATGGGTAAAAGGTGAATATGCGCGTGGTTCACCTCCAAACCCAGCACCACCTGCGCCACCTTTTTGCACGGAAAAGCCGCACGAATAGCCATGGCTACCTTTTTGGCAAACAGCTCAAACTGTGCCAGGTCGTCATCGTTCATGTCAAATATATAATCAATCTCTTTGCGGGGAATCACCAATGTGTGGCCTTTCGTAACGGGATTGATGTCTAAAAACGCATAAAATTTATCGTCTTCAGCACACATATAGCTCGGAATTTCACCGGCTGCTATCTTGCTAAACAGTGTCATAAGCCAAATATCCTTTCGTCTTTACGATTTACTGAATGCTTATTTTGTCAATTTTCAGCTTCACCGTGCCGCGTGGAATCTGAATCTCTACGGTGTCACCCACCTTCTTGTTCAGCAGTCCCTGCGCAATAGGAGTCTTAATTGATATCTTGCCTTGCTTTAAATTGGCTTCGTTTTCGCTTACGATGGTGTAAACCATCTTTTTGTGAGTAGTGAGGTTTGTTAGCTCAACGGTCGACATAATTTGCACTTCCTCGGTCGATAAACGGCTTGTATCAACAATCTTTGCCTGCGCCATGGTTCGCTTCAGCTCAACAATCTTTGCCTCTAAATGGGCCTGAGCCTCCTTCGCTGCATCGTATTCTGAGTTCTCACTCAAGTCTCCTTTATCGGCAGCTTCGGCGATAGCGGCCGACGCTTTGGGGCGTTCAATGGCCTCAAGCCTGTGAATTTCAGCCACGAGCTTGTCGTAGCCTTCTTGTGACATGTATGCCATAATGATATAATTTAATATGTTATCGTAGTTTTTCGCAGACAAAATGAAAAAGAATTCCGAAATCCACGCGTATGAATATCGGAATTCTGAATCCTGAAAATTGTCTTCTTTCGGTGCAAAGGTAGGAATTATAATTTGATAAAGCAAATGTTTTGATGTTTATTTTCAATTGTATGTTGATTTATGTCAATAAATAATATATATACCCAAATAACATGATGCGGCAGTTGTTTCGTTGTATATATATAATTATCTTTGCACCGTGTTTTTCATAGTATTAGATTTAAGGTTAACAAAGACTGGGACTCGGCGGAGCCCCTTTTTTTGTGTCTTTTAATGAAAACGCGCTTTTGGTAAGGCTGTTACGGCTGTATGGTATTGCCGTTACGCCTTTTCCGTTCTTCCATTATGATGTAATGTTCGTTGTTCGGC
>CALIIG010000318.1 GCA_938018155.1 uncultured Prevotella sp. | reverse complement strand
CGTTCAGACCCCCATCCCCCTAACTTAGGGGGCATATTCCCACCAACAAGGGGGCTTGTGCACACCGAACAAGGAATGAAAATACGATTGTTCAGACCCCCAACCCCCTAACTCAGGGGGCTTGTACCCACCAACAAGGGGGCTTGAGCACACGAATTAGGGGGCTTGAAAAACCGTATTCTCACCACCACCGCATTTATTCCCCACGCGGTTCGCTGTCTGACGGCTGTGGCATTACGCCCTAATGTTCGTTGTTCGACGGCCGTCACACCCATCGTCTGACGGCCGTCGGCAACGCGTACGACGGCCGTCATACACGCAGTATTATGCCGTAAACGTTCATGTTGTATGTGGCAATAGAACAGGCTTTACGATGGTGAACGATATAGATTACGGTTGTTCAAAATGCAAATTCTACCTCCCGACCATGAAAAAATATACATAAACGCTTCTATATTCCGGATAATTTCTTATCTTTGCCTATTGCAATATATATCTGCAAAACCTGTAATTATTTGTAAATCAAAACCATTAAACCTCATATCCCGGGGCATTTCGCACCACTGGCATGTGCCCGACGCTTATGCAATATGCAGCGAGCCTCTTCTGCGGGCTTCCTGAAGACAGCGCGAAAGCAGAAATCCGGACCGGCAAAACTGTGTTTGTCATCGAAATATAAAATTAATTGATCAAACCATTTATATGAAAAAATCATTGTTTTTATGGTGTGCTGTCGTTATGACGGCATTGTTAAGCGGCTGTTCAAACACCTCCAACGACCCTGTTACCCATGTGCCTTTCAAAGAGGCTAAGGACGGCAAGTGGGGAATGATAGCCATGGATGGCAAGGTGTTGTTTAAGGAAGAGTTTAAACAAGAGCCTACGGTTGTGCGCGATAACCGCTTTTTTGTAAAAAACAAATCGGGCTTCTGGGAGATGTACGACGCTTCGGAACAACCTAAAAAAATAGGCGATGAGTATAAGCATGTTTCTGTTTTTAACGGCGGACACGCTCTGGTTTCGAAGCGCAATGAGCCGGTATCTATTATCGATACCGACGGCAAAACGGTAAAAGTGCTCGATAAAATAGAGGGCAAGACGGTGAACGGGGTGTACGCTTTCAACGAAGGCTATGCTGTTTTCATGACTAACGATTCGCTCTATGGTGCCATTGATAACAACGGTAACTGCGTGATCAAACCGCATTACTGTGGAATTAATTCGTGCTCCGACGGCAAATTCATTGCTATCGACGCCAAATACAAGAAGTTTATAAACCAGAAACAGAAAAGCAAGGTTAAAGTATCGGTTATCACAACAAGCGATAAGCAGCTGTTTGAATTTGCTTATGACAAATACGAAAACTTTGGATCGGTCTTTGTCGACGGCAAACTGCCCGTAAGTGTAAAGCGTGACGGCAAGGAAATATGGGGCATTATCGACGACAAGGGCCAGTATGTGGTCAACCCTTCCAACAAGTTTAAGAACATCGGCATGGTGCACGGCGACAGGTTTACCTATTCAAACGGCGAGGCATGGGGCTTGATGACGCTTAAGGGCGAGTCGTTAATCCGGGCAAAATACGATGGGCTTTTTTATGATGATGACAATCAGCTTATTGCCGGAACGTCGAAAAAGGATGGATATGATTATAAGTTAGTCAACGAAAAAGATGAACAAACGGGCAACGATACTTACGAAGAGATATACCCGTTTTCGATTTTTGATGGCAACCATACCCTCGTGAAGCTCGACGATAAACAATATTCTATCATCGACAAAAAAGGCGAATCGCTGAAGAGTCTGCCCGATATGGTAGAAGCAGGCTTGTCGGCAGGTGACACGTATATTGAAAGCGACTATGTTGATTTGCAGGCCCTTGTCAGTGCGTTTCAAATTACCCCCAGCGGTATTATGGGTTTCAACTATACGTCGTCGCCCCGTGATGTGGTAAGGAAAGCGGCTGCGCTCGGTATGCTTACCGGCGATAAGGAACACGCTGCCCATTCGCCTTACTGGTTCGATTACAAAGATGAGGTGATGCTTTATAAGGATGTTGACGGCGTAAGGGGAATGTTTTCCATTACGTTTAACGGCAAATTGAGCCGGCAAACCTATCGTACAAAGCGCGTCATCGACTACGAGTTTTACGACTATTATTATTATCACGATGAGAAAATTCCTACGGGATATGTGTGGAATAAAGTCAGTCCGCATGCTTTCACACTAAGTATTTCCAACGACGGGCGCATGCGGGGCAAACTGCATCAGCTTTATAAGGTAATTGTAAACAGGTTTAAGGGCATGGGAACCGTTGTCAAACAGAACGATGGTGCCATCGTTCTCAATCTTCGGAATGGGAAGCGGGCCTGTATCTATATGAAAAAAAACAATGTGGTTGCTATCTGGGGCAATATAAGAAAAGCCAGCGAAATAGACATCAAAGAGTTTGGAGATATAAGCAATGTTGACGAAGGGATAGACGAAGCAGAGGACAACGACGACACCGATGTGGCGGAAGATACTGCCGTTGCCGATAGTACGGCCGTGGATGCAGACGAGTAACCGGCTGGCTCGTACCCCTTTGTT
>CALIIG010000317.1 GCA_938018155.1 uncultured Prevotella sp. | reverse complement strand
TGAAAATTCTGACATATCCAAGTGTTTTGAGGACTTTGTTTCTCAGGCACTTGGATTTCTTAAAAGATTTTACGCTGCGGAATTAAGGTATCCACCAACAAGGAGGTATGTTCCCACCAAACAGGGGGGTGCAGAAACATCCAAAAAACAACAAAATTTAGTTCTTCCGTTTGAAAATCCAGAACGTACTGTTGTCCCATGCAGCGGTGCCTTCAGGAGCAGCACAAAGCACAAGGTGGTCATCGTCAAGCGTAAGGATGTCGAATTTATACTGTTTTTCGGTTGCGCCATAAATGTGACCGCTCAGCACTGTCGCCCCTGTGAGGGTTAGAGTACCTATGCTCCATTGCGAGCCATCGTCAGGATTGTTCTTCGTCGACGACATGTTGAACGCAAAAGTACCCTTTTCAACTACTGTGCCATCGGCAGCATAGCGCGTAAAATTAGGTCCTCCGTTAAGGTCGAACACCATATAACCGTCTTTCTCATCAACGTTGGCAAGAGCAATCGACGTCCAGTCGGGTATAAATTCTGTAAGGTATCCACCCGTTCCATAAACGGCAGCCACCGTGCTGTCCCACGTCCACTTCTTGCCTTGCTGACCGCTTCCTCCAAACAATTCCCACTCACGGGCCACAGGATGGTCAATAGACGTAACGTTTACCTTACGTGTTGTAGTAACAGTACCACCGTCACAGAGGCCTGTAAACGTAATAGTTTGCCCGCCAAGGAAAGGCAGAGACACCGTGTCACGGTCAGCAGCCGAGCGTCCTATCACGTAATCCCAATAGGAACCCACGCCCAGTGTGTTGTTAACCATGACGATTTGGTTGCCCCCCAGCGTTGTAGCATGAACATCAAGCTTTAGTTCGCTTTCATCAACTACATTGCCGAGCTGCTTGTCATCCATCACAGGCTCGCACGAAAACAGCAGTGCCGAGCATGTACAAAGCACTAAAAATATATATCGTTTCATTGTTTTTACTCCTATTTTATTAATACAACAAATTGTCTCCCGTCCACCCTGGGTTCTGCTTCAGCACACCGTTGGAGAGGTCTATTTGCGTTTGTGGTATCTGAAGGAAGCCTCCAGTATCGGTAACGCGCTGGCGAATGTCGGACATATCCATTGTTTTCTGCTCCAGATTATCCTGCATCGGTACTCCGTTTTCACGGGCAAGCGCATCACCTGCCATGTGCCAGCGAAGCAAATCGTACCAGCGAAGGCCCTCGAAAGCAAGCTCCCAGCGACGCTCATTACGCAGCGCGTTGTCGGAATACGCCGTAATGGGTGCCAAACCAGCACGTGCACGCACGGCGTTAATGCCGTCGACGGTATGCGTAAGCTCGCTGTACATCAGCAAAATGTCGGAAAAACGCAGAACAACAATGTCCTGAATGTTGTTCAATTGATAATCGGGGTCGATGCCAGGATAGAGTTTTCTCGAATAGTTTTCGTAGCTGACGTTGCCGCTTGCATCGGTAACCTTCACGTCGATAGCGCAATATTTCTTCTGCCACAGGCCGGTTTCGTTATACTGTTTGTCAGCTCCCCACACGTAATTGGGGGCTTCATCGGCCACGTCGAAGACAGAAGCCTTGCGGCGTAAGTCAGTAGGCTCGGCCGTTTGCCAGTCATTAATCATGGCCGAACTGACGGGACCGAAACCCCATCCTATACCCAAAGGGAAGTTGTTTTCGGTGCTGCTATCGGTTTCACGCGGCGAAAAGTAGAGGTCAACCTGATTATTTCGGTGAGCGTTGCTGTCGTCCCATACGGCCTTTGAGCTATATTTGATCATGAATATAGTTTCAAGATTGGACCCGTCCTCGCCGTACCAGCTGAGATGATTCGACGCAGCGTAGGGATAATCGGGCGCCGTATAGGGATTGGAATAAGGCCAGAGGTTGCGGAAATCGGGCATTAACTTATGCCCGCTATGGTCGATACAATCCTTCAGAAGAGCGGCAACATCTATCTTCGACAGCGTACCATCGAGCGTTGGCAGGGCTTCTTTCTGATAGTATCCAGTATAGAAAAGGAACACGCGCGCCAGAATGCCTTCAGCAGCCCACCGTGTAGCATGGCCCAACTGCGTGTCAGGAGCCACGTCAGCCTTTGTATTGGGCAGCAAATCAATAGCTTTTCTGAGGTCGGTTGCTATCTGGGCGTATACCTTTTCGGGTTCGGCCTGCGGCTCGTTACCTGATTGAGAAGTAGTAATCAGGGGAACATGGCCGAAGCTCCTGGCCAGATTGAAATAGAAATAAGCACGCAGGAAGCGGGCTTCACCCTCAATCTTATCGTGGCTTTGCTGACTGCTGAAATGGATATTGGGCAACGATTCCAGCAGCATATTGCAACGATAAATGCCTTTGTAGTTAATTTTCCAAAGGTCAGAAAACATGTTATCGCTCGACTTTTTTAAATGATCAAGTGCCTGTGCATACCTGTCGTCGGGACCTCCACCTCCAAATCGGTCGTCGGAAAGCACCTCAGATACGATAAAAATGTTCTGTCCTTCAGCGTCATCAGTCATATTTCGCAGCATAGCATAACAGCCGGTGAGCGACTTTGACGCGTCGCTTTCGGTGCGGGGAAAGTTGGAATTGTTCTTCTTCGTAAGATTTTCCGTACTTAAGAAGTCGTTACAGCTGACGGCAATCAGCAGCATGGCTGCGACAAAAATGATATGTTTTATTTTCATTTTCATTAGAATTTAACGTTAACACCAATCATATACACTCTTGGAGAGGGATAAAAGCCAAGGTCGATACCCGATGCCCATGCAGCGGTACCACCGTAACCCACCTCTGGATCCATTCCCGAATAGCCGGTAATAGTGAATAAATTGTTAGCCGAAAAATAAAGACGGAGCTGTTCAAAGGGCAGCATTTTGAAGAGATGCTTAAAGTCGTAGCCCACGGTTACGTTCTGCATGCGCATGAAATCGCCGTTTTCTACATAGAGATCAGAAATGAATTGCCAGTTGGTTGAGGTGCCCGAGGTAAGCCTTGGCCAGCGAGTTGAGGTACCAGCACCGTGCCAGCGGTCGAGAATATCGGATGTAAAGTTGTTCTTTGGGTAGTCAGCAAACGAGCGATACGACTTCATAATTTGGTTACCGAAGGCTCCGTTCATCGTGGCACTGACGTCAAAGCCGTGCCATGCCATGTTAACGGAGAAACCAAGCGTACAGTCGGGGTGCGGATCGCCAATCATACAACGGTCGTTTAAGTCGATAACGCCATCGTGATTAGTGTCTACCCATATCACGTCACCGGGACGGGCACCGCTTAATTTAGCTTTGGTGTAATGGTCTATCTCGTCTTGTGTCTGGAAAATTCCGGCTGTTTTGTAGCCGTAAAAGTAGCCAATCGGATAGCCAACTTGTGCACGATACACCTCGTCGGTACCATTACTTAACACATTTGCTTCGCCGTGTATAATGCCTTCAGTATTGGCAATGCGCGTAACCTTGTTCTTATTATAGGCAAAATTAAGATTGGCACCGTAAGAGAAATCGCCGATATGGTCGTTCCACGACAGTGCTAATTCAATACCGCTGTTGCGAACATCGCCTCCATTAATATAAGGAGCGTTGGTACCTGCCGTGTCTAAGATAGGAGCCTGCACTAACCAATCGCGTGTCCGCTTGATGTAGTAATCGAAAGTAAGCCCCAATTTGCCCGAGAAGAAATGCGAATCAAAGCCGAGGTCGGTTTGTTCTGACTTCTCCCAGGTAATATTTGGGTTGGCTAAGATATCAGGGTAAGCACCGTTGGTTATCACCGATTTGTCTTTGCCAAAAGTATAATCTACATTGGTAAATGAGATGGTAGAGAGGTATTGATAGCCCGGTATCGACTGATTTCCGTTCTGTCCCCAGCTTGCACGCAGTTTCAAAAAGCTTAACCAGTTGCGCGTTGACGACATAAACGGCTCTTCTGTAAGCACCCATCCAGCAGAAACAGAAGGGAAATAGCCCCACTGATGACCGCGGGCGAACTTGCTTGAGCCGTCAGCGCGCAACACAAATGTGGCCATGTATTTATCCTGATAATCGTAATTGACGCGCCCGAAGAACGAAGCCAATGTCTCTTTACCCCACGGACTTCCCGTCAATGTTGTGCGGGCAGTGATAGCCGACGTGTTAACAAGATAGGCATGCTTGAAGTCATCAAACTGCGAATTGGTGTTAGAACCTGTGATGCTTTCGCCAAGGCCATCGGCTTCAATGCTTTGTCCGAGCAACGCATCGAAGTGGTGCTTGCCGCCTAACGTAAAAACGTAATTGGCTGTATTCTCCCACATCAACGAGCATCCGGCAGAAAGGCTCTGGTAAACATTGTCAGCGTCGTTCATTACATTGCTTGATAGCTTATAAACGGGGGTGTAGCTGCGATAGGAATCAACGCCGAGCGTGAAACCTAAATTGGTTTTTAGCCGTAGCCCTTTGACGGGTTGCAACACAGCATAAAGCGCAGCCCTCAAGCCATGACTCTTGCTCTGGTTGTTTCCGCTTACGTTATACATCTTTGCTATCGGGTTAGGCTCTCGTATTTCCCATGGTATGGCATAATGATAGCTTCCGTCAGCATTCAGATTCGGCAGGAAAGGCGACGTGAGAAGCATGTTGCGAAGATCGTTCCCGTAATTGTCGCCGATAGATATTCCCTGGTTTTGGGTATAGTCGTATAACAGATTTTCACCTATCGTAAATACGTCAAGCTTACCGCGTTGTATAATCTTGTGTTCGGAATTGATACGTGCCGTATAGCGCGAGAAGTTGGGTTCGCACGGCTTTCCCAGAATACCGTCCTGATAAGTATAAGATAATCCGATAGAAAATGTGGAACGATCGTTACCCCCTGCTATATTGACAGCATGATTGGTAATGAGAGCATTCTTGTTTCTTATTTCCTCCATCCAGTTGGTTCCGTTCCACTTTCCGCTTTCGATATCGCTCCAGTTGGGTACCAATGATGCAAAATTGTAAGGCGTTAAACCGTCTTGCATTCTTTCCTCGTTCATGATCATGGCATACTCTTTCACGTTAAGCAGGTCGGGCATACGATATACATTCTGCACGCCCACGTAGCCGTCGTAGCTGATTTGCGTCTTTCCAGCCTTACCTTGCCTGGTAGTAACAAGGATAACGCCGTTGGCAGCACGCGACCCGTAGATAGCGGCCGAAGCGGCATCCTTCAATACGTCAACGCTCTCTATGTCAGCAGGGTTCAGCCCATTGATATTTCCTCCTACCACACCATCAATAATATAAAGAGGTGTTGAGTCGCCAGTCGTACCCAAGCCACGTATATTTACCTTATATCCTTCACCAGGCATGCCCGACGATTGCGTAATTGTCACACCTGGCGTCTTGCTTTGCAGTGCTCCCAGCGGGCTTACAGTATTGAGCTTTTCAAGGTCTTTGCCGTTCACTTGCACCGTTGCACCCGTCACCAGTTTTTTCTTTTGAACGCCATAGCCCATCACAACCACCTCGTTCAACGACTTGTCTTCTTCCTTCAGAACAATGTGCAGGGACTGCGATGAAGCCTTAATATCCTGAGTCTGAAAGCCGATATACGATATTTTCAGCATTGAACCAGCAGGAACCGTAATGGTAAACTCGCCATTAATATCCGTAACTGTACCATTGCTGGTACCAGTTTGCAAAATAGTTGCTCCAACAATGGGTTCATTGTCGGAGGATAAAACACTGCCCTTTGCCGTAATCTGCTGTTGCGCGGAAACAGTAAGGCAAAACAAAACTGACAACAACAACAGCAGTATTCGCCTGCTATGCTGGGGTAGGCCAGTAAACCATGTTAACCCTTTCTTTTCCATAATAAGAGTTTAATTGTCTAAACTTTATAAGTACATGCAAAAATAATGTTTTTTCATCCGCAACACACATTTTTTAATATTTTTATACTAAAAAAAGCACAACTTTATAACTATTCATCGGTATTGACCAGTCCGTATTCTCCTCAAAAATCTCCGTATAAAGGCTATAAAGATGCTCATTTTTCTTGCGTATTTCAGATTTTCTTTGTACCTTTATACCTATGAAAGAGCAAGTTACGGATATATCAAAAGTATTACAAGACATGACGGAAGAAATGCGATTGTTGCGTGAAACTGTCAACCAGCAGTATGCCGAGATTATCAAATTGAACCTGTACGTTGTCAAACAAAAGTGCACAACTACAAATGTAGTTATTTACGCGAGTTCGGGATAAGAAAAGGCTTGTAAAAGTTGGTAATCTCGTCAAAATTTCCTATCTTTATAGGTGAAAATCAATAGATTACAAAATTTTTGAACGATGATTACCAAGGACAAAGTTACTGAAATTTTCTGTATAATCGATGAGTTTGATAAGAATTTGAGTGCCGAATTTGCGAAAAACCTACGTCTACCGTCCCATAACAGTGACGGCAAACGCTACCGAAACCGCAAGGGCAGGCTCTCGGAAAGTGAGATTATGACCATTTTGGTATG
>CALIIG010000316.1 GCA_938018155.1 uncultured Prevotella sp. | reverse complement strand
TTTTATACCTGAATTTAACTGTAACTCTGTATGCGGAAGTCGTATTCGTGCTTTTGCATATGATACGGATAATAATCTATGGATAGGAACCGAAGATAAAGGTTTGAACATACGAAGTGCATCTTCAGGTAACTTTATTTACAAAAACACCCTTGGAAATGTTGATATTACTGGAATTAATATTCAGTGTATTAAGTTAATAAAAAACAAACTATGGATAGGAACTTTTAATAAGGGAATATATGTTTATGACATGATTCAAAATAAAACAAAACACTATTTAGCAGGGACAAAGGAAGGAGCCTTACCAAGTAATGATATTTTTTCGATATTTGAAGATAGTAGAGGTAATATTTGGATTGGCTCCTCCAGTGGACTATATAGATACGATTTAAATACTAGGAAATTCATAGCCTTAGCAAAGTTTAATAATTTATTTATTAGTGACATAAAGGAGGATACATTTGGGAACCTTTGGATTGCGACATATAATAAAGGTGCAGTCCGATATAACTATAAACGAGACGATTTTCGAATTTATCGGTATTCAAAATTAAACACTACCACAATCTGCTATGACCGTATAACATATATTTTCAAAGATAATCGTGGTCAATTATGGTTCGCCTCTGAGGATGGAGGTATGTGTTTATATAATCCAAAAGCAGACACCTTTGAGCGTTTTGATACCTCTAATGGTCTTCCGAGCAATTCTATATACTGTATACAGCAAGATAACAATAATATGATTTGGCTGAGCACAAGTAACGGAATAGCCACATTTAACCCAAATACTAAAAAAATCATCGCACTCTATGGAGTATCAAATGACCTCCCCACGAAACAATTCAACTATGCAGCAGGAATAAAAAATTCAGAAGGGCATATCCTCTTTGGGAGTATCATGGGATATGTAGAGCTGGTGCCTGAAAGGCTAAAAACACATACAGGAAATAAACCCGTAATATTAACGGGGTTCTCTGTTTATGAAAGTGGAGAAATACTAAGCAATGATGAGATCCTTACTGGTAACATTGATCGTTTAAGAAAAATCATTCTTAATTACAAGCAAAATACATTTACCATCAATTTCTCAACTCTTGATTTTGCTAACGAGGGCAAAGGCTTTTACAAATATATGCTGGATGGCTATGACAAAGTATGGAACTATATTAGTAACGACAATAAAGTAATCTACCGTAATGTTCAACCAGGTAAATATACATTTAGGATTCTACATCTAAATAGTTGGAGTGACAAAAAAGGAGAAGAAACAAAAATACAAATAATAATACATCCCCCATTTTGGAGTAGTTGGTGGGCATATTGTATATATGTTATAACTATTGCAATTATATTGTGGCTTATTTTGAAGAAAATACAGAATTATCGTAAAGTACAAAGACAACAAAGAATACGTCAACAGGAAATCGAACAGGAGGAACGATTATACCAAGAAAAAATAAACTTTTTTATATCAATAGCTCATGAGATAAGGACACCAGTAACACTAATAAATGCTCCTCTCGAACAACTTCTCAATACAACTCCTTCTAAAAAAGATTTAGATAAAAACCTATATACAATTAGACGTAACACTGAAAGATTGCAAAATCTTATTAACCAGTTGCTTGATTTTAAGAAAGTTGAAGCAGAGTCATTTAGGCTTCAAATGAAAGTTGTCAATATGAAAAAGCTTCTTCAATCTATGATTACTAGATTTAACCCCACAACAGTAAGTCTGAGCAAGAAAATTGACTTTGAGTGTGATGAAGAAACAGTACTTGCACAAGTGGATGAGGAGGCTATAACTAAAATCATTAGCAATCTACTTACAAACGCAATAAAATATGGAGAAAAATATATAAAAGTGAGTTTGGCAAGTAATATTAGTACAAACAACATGTGTATCTCTGTACGCAATGATGGAGAAATAATTCCAGAAGAAATGAGAGATAAAATATTTGAAGCATTTGTACAGATTAAAGATAAATCACACATTGCTCAAGGAACCGGGCTTGGACTTGCATTAACAAAGTCATTAGTCAATCTACATTCAGGTACAATCAGAATAGATGACAAGGCAGATGATAACTGCTTTATAGTGGAAATTCCACTAAATATTGATAGTTCTATATATTGCAAAGATGGGGTTTTAGAGGAAGAAAAATTAAATAAAATGAGTCTACAACCTGAAACGGTAAGGAAGAACACCTTACTAATTGTGGAGGACGATTTAGAAATGAGGACATTCTTGTCTGACCAGTTATCCATGAAATACAATATAATAGAAGCAGAAAATGGAAAGGTGGCACTCGAGATGGTAAAGAAGATAAAAATAAATATAATTCTATCAGATGTTGTTATGCCAGAAATGACTGGTCTCGAACTTTGTTCTGAAATAAAATCCAATATTTCAACATGTAATATTCCTATAATATTGCTAACAGCGAAAGCTACTTTAATAGACAAAATAGAAGGACTTGAAAAGGGAGCAGACTCATACATAGAAAAACCGTTTTCAATGAAACATTTAATAGTGCAAATAGATACTCTAATTGCTAACCAAAAGAAGGTACGTCAAAATTTTGCTGATGCCCCTCTACGTGTCTTTAATGATATAAGCACTAATGATAAAGATAGAGAGTTCATAGACAGCATTACAAATATCATCGTGAATTTCATGCATGAAGAAGATTTTTCAGTTGATTCCCTTGCTGACCATTTAAATATGAGCCGTAGTAAATTACACCGTAAGATAAAAATTATTACCGGTCAAACTCCTAATGAACTGATAAGAATTGTAAGGATGAATAAAGCTGCTGAATTTCTAGCAAGTGGAAATTATAGAATAAGTGAAGTATGCACCAAGATTGGTGTACAGTCTCTATCACACTTTACTAAATCTTTCGTAAAACAGTTTGGCATTTTACCTAAAGATTTCGTGAAAGAAGTATAATAATGTGAATTCGTCGAACTCACGTTGAATTACATTCTAATACCATTTGAACGATGAACAAATATTATCAGACACAGGGAAAGATTTTAGAACGGAGAAAGGTCCAGACCAACAAGAAAGACATCCGCTATCTGCTCAATAAGCAGCTGTCGTTGCCACCAGCCGACCTGCCCGACATCTTCGAGAGCCACGGCATAGTACGCAAGAAGTTGAGGAATGAACTACGGCTGTTCATGCAAGGTGAGCGGCAGGTGGAGAAATATCACGAGGCTGGTATCAATTGGTGGGACTATTGTGGGGGAGCCTGAAAAAAGAACGTTTTGTTTTACGGGGTGGAACGCTTCGTTTTGTGGATTATACATATAATGTTTTTTGTGATTACGTATTGCCCTGGCAGGTTGTTCCAAATGCCAATGTATAATAAACGTGAGGTCAAAAAAGTAGGCAAGGGTATATATGATTTCCATATAATTGCTTAATTTTGCAAGGAAGTAAATTCAACAAGCTATGTACGAAAGCGATTCTATTGTTATTATTCCCACCTATAACGAAAAGGAGAACATGGAAAACATTATCCGAGCTGTGTTCTCATTGGAAAAATGTTTTCATATTCTTGTCATTGACGACGGTAGTCCTGATGGTACTGCCGACATTGTAAAACGGTTAATGCACGACGAATTTGGTGAAAGGCTGTTTCTTATTGAGCGTCCGGGCAAGCAGGGATTGGGCACAGCCTACATAGCTGGCTTCAAATGGGCGTTGGGAAATAAGTACGATTACATCTTCGAAATGGATGCCGACTTCAGCCATAATCCTCATGACCTGCCACGCCTTTATGCAGCATGTCATGATGACGGTGCCGATATGTCAGTAGGTTCGCGTTACGTAACGGGTGTAAATGTGGTTAACTGGCCTATGGGTCGCGTGCTGATGAGCTACTTTGCATCAAAGTATGTGCGTTTTGTTTTGGGCTTTAATGTTCACGATACCACTGCCGGCTTTGTATGCTATCGTCGCCATGTGCTCGAGGCTATTGACTTTGATAAGATTCGTTTCAAAGGATATGCCTTTCAAATAGAGATGAAATATACGGTTTATAAGTCCGGATTCAACATTAAAGAGGTTTCTGTTGTGTTTGTAAACCGTCAGGAAGGTACCTCAAAAATGAGTGGAGGTATATTCAGTGAAGCTCTTTTTGGGGTTATAAAACTCCGTATGGATGGCTGGTTTCGCAAGTATCCTACCCGTATAAACGGTACTTCTCTAAATAACTGACTACCGAAACAAAGCTTCGTTCCATGACGAAAAGGCCTGTGAGAGGCAATAAGTATAGAGAATGACAATAACAAATTTGCAGCAACTTTATGCAAAGCTCCCACAGACTGGGGCTTTGATAAAGTCGGTTGAGGACGAAACCATCAGGCGTTTATTCCTCCAGGGGCTTGTGGCATCGTCGGCATCCATGCTCTTTTCTTCCATAGCCGGCAGGCTTCGACGTACGGTAGTGTTCATCTTAAACGATGCCGACGAAGCCGGATATTTCTATAACGATCTTAATACAGCGGTTGAACGTTCGGCAGATAACGCCGAACAAACTGCTTCTCATGTGCGTGAAGAAGCTGGCTACGTGCCGTTATTCTTCCCTTCGAGCTATCGCAGGGCGGTAAAATATGGGCAGAAAGATGCTGCCAGTGAGATATTACGCACGGAGGTTTTGTCGAAATTGGCAGCTCAAAAGGGGATAGGCGAGGGCACAAACTCCAATAAACCCTTGCTGATTGTTACCTATCCGCAAGCCCTTGCCGAATTGGTTGTATCGCAAGCCCATCTCAATGAACGGCGCATTACGCTTCGAACATCGCAGAAAACTGATGTAACGGCTCTGGTTCACCGCTTGCACGACCTCGGGTTTAAGGAAGAAGACTATGTTTACGAGCCAGGACAGTTTGCGCTTCGTGGCAGTATTCTTGATGTCTATTCGTTCTCAAGCGAACTGCCTTTTCGTATTGATTTCTTTGGAAATGAGATTGATACAATACGCACTTTCACCGTGGAGGACCAGCTTTCAAAGGGTCGTCTGGGACAGATAGAGATTGTTCCGGAGCTGGCTTCCTCACAAACCAACAAGGTTCCGTTCCTGCAATTTGTCCCCGACAGCACCTTATTGGTGATGCGCGACCCTGCCTTTGTATACGATACACTGTGCAAAACCTATAACGAAGGATTTTCAACGCAGGCCATGACCGAGCGTCTCGGCAATGCTACCGAGCTTCAACAGGAGCAGATAAGGCAGGAAATGACGCGCGATAATATTCTTTGTCGGCCCACACAATTCGGTAACGACGTGGCCCGTCTGCGCATAATCGAGTACGGTAACCGTGCGTCATCCCAGCCACAAGCCACAATAGTTTTTCATATTACGCCGCAACCGCTCTTTCATAAAAATTTCACCTTGTTGCGACAATCACTTGATGACTATCTCTTGCGGGGCTATCACCTGTATATTTTGGCTGATAGTGCCAAACAACAACAGCGGTTAAAGGCCATCTTTGACGAAGTAGGGGCCGACCCCGAGCGTGCAGGGAACAATGCACAACGCTCAAAAATAACCTTCACACCAGTTGATAAAACCCTTCATGAGGGTTTTACCGATGACGATTTACGGGTGTGTTTCTTTACCGATCACCAGATATTCGACCGCTTCCACAAGTATAATCTCAAGAGCGACCGTGCTCGTTCGGGGAAGATTGCGCTCACCATGAAGGAACTGCAGGAAATGGAGCCGGGCGATTTCATTGTGCATGTCGATTTTGGTATAGGCAAATTCGGCGGTCTGGTGCGTGTTCCCGTGCAGGGAAAAGCTAATGCCGACGGGCAGATGCAATACCAGGAGGTGATACGTATTATCTATCAGAACAACGATAAAGTGGATGTTTCCATCCACTCGCTGTACAAAATATCGAAGTATCGCAGTGGCGACACAGGCGAAGAACCACGTTTAAGCACGCTTGGTACGGGCGCATGGGAACGCCTGAAGGAGCGAACGAAGAAGAAAATTAAGGATATTGCGCGCGACTTGATACGCCTTTATGCCCGTCGTAGGCACGAAAAGGGCTATGCTTTCTCGCCTGATAATTTCATGCAACACGAGTTAGAGGCGGGCTTTCTCTATGAAGACACACCCGATCAATTGAAGTCTACTCAGGACGTTAAAGCTGATATGGAGCGTGCTCAGCCCATGGACCGCCTGATTTGTGGCGATGTAGGCTTCGGCAAAACGGAAGTAGCCGTGCGCGCTGCTTTCAAAGCGGCCTGCGATTCCAAGCAGGTAGCCGTGCTGGTTCCTACGACGGTGCTGGCCTATCAGCATTATCAAACGTTCAAATCGCGATTGAAAAACTTTCCCGTAAGGGTTGATTATCTTTCCCGTGCGCGCACTGCCGCACAGACCCGACAGGTGCTTGACGATCTCGAAACGGGCAAAATTGATATCATTATCGGCACGCACAAGTTGCTTGGCAAGGCTGTAAAGTGGCACGATCTGGGCTTGTTGATTATAGATGAGGAGCAAAAGTTCGGCGTTTCAACCAAGGAAAAACTCAGGAAAATGAAGACAAACGTCGACACGCTCACCATGTCGGCCACGCCTATACCGCGTACACTGCAGTTCTCACTGATGGGCGCGCGCGATATGAGCATCATGCGCACACCACCTCCCAACCGTTATCCTATCCACACCGAGCTGTGCACCTCTGGCCACGAGGTAATAGCCGATGCGATAAACTTTGAGATGAGCCGCAACGGACAGGTGTTTTTTGTCAACGACCGCATCGCAAACCTGCCGGAAATAGCCGACCTTATACGCAAATATGTGCCCGATTGTCGTGTGGCTATCGGCCACGGGCAGATGCCTCCCGATGAGCTTGAGAAGGTAATTATGGGCTTCATCAATTACGATTACGACGTATTGCTTTCAACAACCATTGTGGAAAACGGCATCGATATTCCCAACGCGAACACCATTATCATTAATGATGCTCACTACTTTGGGCTGTCGGACCTCCATCAGATGCGCGGACGCGTGGGGCGAAGCAACCGTAAAGCCTTCTGCTATCTGTTGGCACCGCCAAAGAGTGTGCTCACCGTTGACGCCCGCCGGCGTCTGGAAGCACTGGAGACTTTCTCTGATTTGGGTAGTGGTTTCAACCTTGCCATGCAGGATTTGGACATAAGAGGTGCAGGAAATCTGCTGGGATCAGAGCAAAGTGGCTTTATGGAGGATCTGGGATATGAAACATATCAGAAAATTCTTAGCCAGGCTGTTACCGAACTTAAGAACGATGAGTTCAGCGATTTATATGCAGATGATGAAGAGCAGGGGCGTGAATTAACGGGCGATATGTTCGTGGAAGACTGTGCCGTAGAGAGCGATCTCGAAATGTATTTTTCCGAAACCTATGTGCCTGGCAGCAGCGAGCGCATGTTGCTGTATCGTGAACTCGACAACATTGAGCGTGAAGACGACCTCGTTGCTTACCGTAAGCGTCTGGTTGACCGCTTTGGTCCGGTGCCCCCTGAGGGCGAAGAGCTGATGCAAGTTGTCGTATTGCGCCACATTGGCAAACATTTAGGGTGTGAAAAGGTGATATTGAAGCAGGGGGTTATGACGCTTCAGTTTGTATCAAACCCCAATAGTCCGTTCTACCAAAGCAAAATTTTCGGCGACATTATTCGTTATGTGATGGATAATCCACGTCGTTGTAACTTTAAAGATAGCCACGGACACCGTTTGATTAAAATAGCCAGCGTGCCGTCAGTAAGCGAAGCTGTGCATGTGATGAAAGCGATGAAATAAGCCATCGCCATAATCATAGCTTTGTATTCTTATTGTATCGGCCCCGTAAGCATGTGCATACGGGGCCGATATTGTGAGCAAAGTCTGCATGCAAATAAGGTTATACAAATGAAAACAACAACCAAATATTACGTCCCTTAGCTTTTAAATCATTATCCATTTTTGTGATTTAAAAATAATAATACATATTAATGGAGAGTTCAGGACGGATAAAATATTCTGATCTATGTTTGTCACTGTGATTTTCTTCCAATGTTGTACATACGCCATATGGTCTTTCTTTCCATATTGAAAAGCCATAAGCTTTTCTAATTAATCTTGAAATGGCGAGATTAAAAGCACCTTCTACGGAGAGTCTTGACGTTGTAAAGCGGACGCCGGCATTGGGAGTAAGACTAAGGGCGCGGGCACGATTCCAATCGTATAGTGTTACCTCTTCTACGCGAAAATCACCATATTCGTAGTCTCTTCCGTGTACTTCGTGGAGCAGTGTGTACGAAACATATTGCAAATCGTTTCGATCTTTGTATTCCTGATAATCAATTTTAGCCCCTGCAAAGAACGCAAAATGTGAGAGTTGATAGAATGAATAGTCGTATGCTATGCCAACACCCCAGAGGAAATGTTTCGTAGTAGCCTTGTGCTTTTCCATATCTTCTTTCCGGGCATACGAAGGAACTTCGTAATTTTTCGGCTCAACTTCTTTGTCGTTTTTAATCCACAGTGGGGCATATAGCGTAAGCGTGTGCCGCTCGTTGATACGATAACGGAACGAGATGTCAAAGGGACGCACGCTGTCACCAACAATGGACGCACTGTGATATCCCAGTCCGATTCCAAACTTTTTGATGTTTTCTTGTGCAGAAGCAGGCATTGCCAGTATGCACAGTAGTAAGATTAATAGTTTGATTTTTGTTTTCATTGACATTTTGCTTTAGTGTTTGAATAATGAAAAGTGAAAGGAAAGTAATATATTTTTTTTGTTTTTTACAATGGTAGTCATCAGGCTAAAAGGTATATTTAATTGACCTTTTGGCAGCATAACGGTGTGTGCTGCAAACTATTTGATTGTACTTCACTTGCAATAATAGGGTAAAAATTTGATATATACAAGCATATACCTTAAATATTTCAAAAATTTTTATAGCGTATGACGCTGCTTTTGCAAGAGGTTAATGAAGATATACTGACAACAATGTGTTATATTTTTATTTTTTCTTCCACAGGTTTTATATACTGTATTGGGGTATCGGCCGATAGATAACTGTAACAGGGTGGTAAAAGGCAGGAGGTCATCTGCAACAATTGTGCAGATGACCTCTTGCGTGTATGTTTAAATTCGCAGGATTTTCCTCTTGTCTGTAAAGATGAAAATGGCGAATGGATTAGTACGTTCAGACTTTATTTCATGATTTTCTTTGCATCGCCCTTGCCTGTTCTTACAATATTAATACCGTGAGACAGGGCCTGACGGCGCACTCCGTCAACAGAATATATGGCAGCCGGTACCCCTTTTGTCTTTGTTTCGCTGCTAACTGTTGCTATGCCCTGGCTGGTTTGTTCATCGTATTTCAGGTGAGCGGTAACAGCAAGAGACACTGGAGAGTCGGTGTTTTTGATCCAATCTAGTTTTCCTGTGGGTTTGTTGTCCTTGTCCCACTCCTCCAACAGGTGCCAGGTTGTTGTTTTTCCTCCGTCCTTACGCAGTACACTCAGGATAGAAATATCGTCACTTCCGCCACCGGTTGTTTTGTTAGGTATTCCGGATATAACCACAAAGAAGGGAGCATTAACCTTTGCAGGCTGATCGAGAGCAAGCTTTGTAGCTACAATTTTGTCTTTATCGTAGGCCAATTCTGATGCCTTGATGCTGGCAGAAGCCAGTTCAGCATCCGGTTTACCGTTGGCATCGGCCATACAAATAGAAACCGTGATGAGCGTATCGGGCGTAACAGTTGTTGTCTTATCGAAATAAATGGAGACGCTGTCAACCGTTGCAGGAGCGAGCGGCTTGTTGAAAGCCTCGGCAAATTTAACCATTCCCATCCAGTTCGAGCCTCCATAGTAGCCATAAAAGCCTAAGGAGATGGTGCCGAGTTTGTTGTATTCGTCGAGTCCTATGTTCCAAATATCCTGACTTCCACCCACCTGAATAGCCTTCACCATAAAGTCGTGGCTCGTACCTACGCTATTATCCACGTCGAGCGTATAGCCGTAAAGTCCGCTTTTGGTGTACGAAACAGTGGGGTTTTGTTCGGTAGACGTTGCCGGAGTGCCGCCTTCAAATGTCCATCTCCAGGCGTTAGGGAATCCCTTTGACTGGTCTTTGAACTGTACAGATGTGTTTAAAGGGATGAAAGTTGCTACCCAGGGCGACATGTATCCCGCTGTGGGCAGTTCGGCAAGAGCCGTTGGAGCCTGTGCCCTGACGGTGATAAAGCCTTCACGTTCGGCTGTAGACGAGCCGTCGCTGTTGCTTACAGTAAGTTTCACCTTGTGCAAACCTGTATGGTTGTAGGTAATAACGGGGTTCTGTTCGGAGGATGTAGAAGGAGTTCCGCCTTCGAAAGCCCATGCCCAATGTGTAGGATTGCCCGTTGATGTATCTAAGAAATGCACGGCATCGCCCTGATTAATATGGATGGTGGCTGATGCTGAGGTATCCTTTTGACGAAGTTTGAAACCGTCAATTTGAACATTGTCGCCTTCCTTCCCTTTGTATCTGAATTCGAAACGGCATGTCTTTCCCGCCCACTTATCGAGGTTGTACGTAAACTTTACCCAGCTCGGGCCGGTGAAAGCATTGTCCTGTGACCACATAAAACCATTGGTAAGCAATGTGGTATCTTGCTTTTCGACGTCAATAACAGACAATGTCCAGTTGGCGTTTATGAGCCAGACGGCACAGAAAAGCGCATAATATTCAACTTGCGTATTGGGCTTAACTTCAATATCGGGCGATGTAGCGCGCTCGTCCTGATAGTTTTTTGCATCATACTTAATGCTTAGCGAGTATTTGCTTGTAGGGTCAATACTACTGAAAGGCTGCTGTCCTTGATAAAGCGACGTTTTAAGAAAACGCCATGAATTCGATTTGTTTGTGCGGGTATTTAACAGCTTTTACGCTGTCCCAACCCTGGCTGTAATACGTTGTCATGGCCTCGTCAGCGGTAAAAGAGGCCTGCATCTGCGCAGCAGCCGGGACACATGAAAGAAGAGAGAGCGAGAGAGCAAGAAACAATGTTTTCTTCTTCATAATGGTAATATTTTTAGAAATGAATGGGAAAAACAAGCCCTGCCGGAATAAACATACCGTTGTTCCTGTGATAAGTATTCGCAAACTTTACGGAAAGTTTATTCCTGCAGGCCGGATAATTGGGATAAAAAGGGACTTATTTTACAACCACCTTGCGTGTTGTACCATCAGCATACTTAATAATTTGTATGCCTTTCTGTGCTTCGGTTACAGCCTGTCCGCTAACATTGTAGCGTGCCACAACCTTGCTTTCGGTACCGTTCTGTGCATGAACTTCCTCAACACCGGCTGTTGTGCCCTGTCCGTAGCAAACAATGGTAATATGTTCGTTTACTGCTCCGGTATCGTCCTTTACAATGCCGGCAGGGATATTCACGTAATAGATCTTTCCTTTCTTTGATGAGAAGGCATCCATAAAGCCGTCATAGTCGTTCCCGAACACCGTAAGCGTATTGCTTCCCTCAATCATTGCCGTCCACTGTGGGGTGCCGGAAGGCTCGATATACGTTGCACTGTAATTGGCATCCTGACGGATATAAACGTCGGGATGGTTTTCAACGAGCTTGACAGGCTCGTTAAAGGTAATGCTGAATGAGAAGCTTGTATACTTGCCCAGCGTAGTACTGTCCTTCGGCGACATCTTCTTTACGGTGAGAGTACCTGTGGCTGATTCAGCAAACTTGAAGAAATCGCCCCATCCTGCTTTCGAATACGAAGCTGTTGCACCTTTGGGAACAGTGATGGTTGCAGGAGAAACGATGCTGTAGAATGGTGCATCGTATGTTTCATAATAGGGCATTATTTCGGGTGCCTTGCTGCCTTGTGCTACAAAAGTGGCCAGAGAGGTGCAGTTTGAAAAGGCATGTGCATAAACCTGTGTTACGCCCGAGGGTATGGTAACTTTTGTAAGGTTCTTGCAACCGGCAAATAATCCGTCGGCAATATAATAAACAGTTGATGGGAATGTAACCTCGGTAAACTGTGTATTGGCGAATGCCTGCTCGTCAATATAGCTCAAGCGTTTGGGCCAGTTAATGCTTTTCAGCTGCGAACCAAGGAATGCACTATGGCCGAAGGCAACAACACTCTCGGGCAGTTTAATACTTTCGATTTCGCTTCCCCAGAATGCACCGCCTGCAACGCCGCGGCAGCGGTCGTCAACCACATACGTTTTGAGTCCCTTTACCGGAGCCTGTTGCAGAATCTTGTAATCCTTGGTGTATAGCACCCCGCCCTTAAGGGCAAAGTGTTGGTTGGCCGGATCAATTGTAATGGTGGTGAGAGCCGTGCCCCCAAAGCTGCATTCGCCTATCTCTTCGAGTGCTGCAGGGATGTTGATTTTGGTGAGAGCCTTGTTATTTAAGAACGCTTCGATGTCCATTGACTTCAATGTAGACGGCAGCGTAATGTCTGAAAGTTGCTGGCAATTGTTAAAGGCTCCTTTCCCTATACTGATTAATCCATCGTGCAAAACAACCTTTTTCAGCTTCTTGCAGTGCAGGAACGCAGTCCCACCAATGGTTGTAACCGATGCGGGAATCTCAATTTCTTCAAATGCACAGCCGTAAAAGGCAGCTACTCCAATGGCTTTTAATCCGTCGTGAAGGGTTACGGTGGCGAGTGTTGGCTTTGAACTGCTGCCGAAGAAAGCATGGTCAGAGATGGTCTCTACCTTTGCAGGGACATCAATTGAGGTCAGCGGGCATGAACTAAAAGCGTACGGACCAATATAGCGCAGGTTCTGAGGAAGCGTTACCGACTTCATTTTACAGCCTGAAAAAGCCGATGTTTTGATTGAGTCGACGGTCTCAGGAATGGTGATTGCTGTTGCATCAGACCATTTACATGCGCTTTCACCTATCGAAGTTACACTGTAATTGTGCATGCCTCCGTGTATAACCATGTCAGGAATATTAACCGTTCCCTTTACCTTGCTATCAAGTTTGGTAAGCTCTACGGTTGTAGAACTTGTGACGGTATAGGTAAAATACCCGTCTGTAAACGTTTCCTGAGCATTTGTTGTCACGGCAACAAATGTGAGCATTGAGAGTAAAAGTTTTTTCATAAAGTAGTATTTATAGTTGGTATCTGTTTTGATATATGTGAGAAACAACAGAATATGTTTGCAAATATAGCAATATTTTAATGATTGAAACAAAAAACGAGCAAAAAGATTAAATTTTTAAGCAAAACAGAACAAAAGTGAATATATTATGTATATATAATAACGTTTATACATCGTAGCAAGGCGGTGTGAGACATCAGGGCGTAGAGGTTTTGCATATTCGATGGTTTTCAATGTAAATATAAATGTATGGTTCGCGGGTTG
>CALIIG010000315.1 GCA_938018155.1 uncultured Prevotella sp. | reverse complement strand
ACATCCGTTTATATAGTTGTTGGCAATGTGCGAATGGTTAACAAATTCAAGATAGATGCCGTCTCTGTTGTGCCCTATCATGTTGCGGGTGATGGTCATGTTATTGCTTTTCCAGCAATGGATGGCATTTCCCATCAGTGGATTAAAGGTGATATTGCTGGAAATGCTATTCCCGCTTATCGTACAGTTTGTGGCATTCTGAAACATAATGCTGAACTGATTGGCGCGAAACTTGCAATTTCGCACCGTAACATCGTGAACATCTTTCCCGAAAAGTCCGCAAAAATCAAAATTTGAGGAACGCGCCGAGTTGATAATCGTAAGTCCTTTAACCGTTACTCCATCGGCCTTTATCTCAACAACATTTCCCTTTTGGTCGCCATCGATAACCGGATTGCCTACACCCGTCAGGGTAATACGGCGCGTTATTTTAAAGCGTTCGTGGTAAACCTTACCCGAATACACCTTTATCACGTCGCCATCGCGTGCCAGCTTCAAAGCATAACCGATATTGGTGCAGGCCCTTTTCGGTCCTACACCAATCGTTCGGCTACATACAGGCAAGCTAACAAAAAAAGCAATTAATGCTCCGCATGCTGTATGCGCAATCTTTCCCATGTATCAAGTAATATGGATTGTGTTTGCTTGGCAAAGGCTGCAGCATGTGCCGAGTTTTTAAATGCAGCCACGCCGCCGTTCATCGGGCTTTTAATATCCTGCCCTAACACCAATGCTGCATGCTTAATATCAATGAGCGAGTCGGGTGTTTCATAGTCGGCAACGTAAATTTTTAACAGTGTACTGTCAGCTATATTTTGCTTATGCAAATAATGAAACAGGCATGATACATCGTCAAACTTATAGCATTTACCCTTGCCGGTGATATATTCGCAGGCAAATTTCGGGTCTTCAATTGTCATACCACAAGCCGTACAGTTGTCTTTGCCAGGCGAAACGGGTTGAGCCTTGTCGCTGGGCTTGCAGGCAACAAACAATAAAAGCACCGGCATCAGCAAACCCAATGTTGCTGATGCTATTGTTTTATGATTATGTTTCATGAATCAAGCGGTCGGTTTCTTTTTGAACATGTCAAGGATTCCAAGTTCCTTGCAAACCACAAAAGCCAATATCAGGCCTGACAAGATAAGGAGATAGCCTCCATAATGGGGCTGGGACAGAGCATCAAAATTAAGCAGTGTCTTCTCGCCTATGACAGGAGGCTGATAAGCCATGCCCGGAACCTTAATGGGTGCATCGGGTGAAAGGTTGTGGCCATAGACGTAAGTCCAATGATAAAAGTCAACAAAGCCCAGTACTCCAAATATGCCAAAGGAAACCAGACTGGCGAAAGTGAGTTTCTTGCTCTTCATAAATGCGGCCACAGCAAACAATACAGCAAAAGCCAAAAGCAGATAAGGCAATACGGTAAATTCCCAAAAGTCGCCCGGATGCATCTGTGCCATGCCCACATAATGGTTTAATTCGTTGATCTTATACAAATCGTTTCCACCGTCTCCGCCTGATAATCCTTCATAGCCGCCAATGAAAAGCGACATACCTTCAGGGTATTGGGGAGCTGCTAAATCAATACGCCACACTGGCGTAAAAGCACTAACGGCTGTAAATATGGCTGCCACGATGAGCAGAATTTTACTTAGTCGTGATATTTTTCCGGCAAAATTTAATTTCATAGATATTGAAAATTACAAATAAAACAGATAATTTGTTTTTGTAAAACAGATGCCTCTCTTGTAGTAAATTGCTTTAAACTGAATGACAAACAACTTAAGTGTTCTCATCAGAAAGCCACCTGTCTGACAAGTTAGAATAATAAAGACTCCCATTTCCTTAAGCAAAGAGCTTAAGGAAATAGGATTATGTATAATGTTTAATTACGGTTATGACCTGTTGGTGCAGCACCTTTCTGTGTAGTTGGCTTTGTTACCTGGAAATCAGAAGGCTTTTTATCATCAATGGTAAACGACAAAGGAACATTGCTTCCCTTTGGCGAAACGCGGAAATAGCCCTGCATTTCCTGATGGAGCGCACTGCAGAAGTCGGTACAATAGAACGGCAATATGCCCACACGATTAGGTATCCACTTCAACGTTTGGGTTTCACCCGGCATAACTAACAGCTCTGCGTTGTTGTTTCCCTTAATGGAAAAGCCGTGAGGTATGTCCCATTCCTGTTCAATATTCGTAACATGCACGTATACTTCATCGCCTATCTTAATACCCTCTATGTTGTCAGGCACTAAGCGCGAGCGTATAGCAGCCATATAAACATCGACACGATTGCCATGGCGTTCTACTCTTGCCTGCTGGGCTGTAGCGGTTTTATACGGGTTGTGATTGTCGGCAAGACGCGTAAACATCAGCATATTCGGCCTTATTTTATCCGCTGCAATAGCACTCGCATAATGTGGTTCGCCGATAGTTGGGAACTCTAATATCAGCTTCATCTTTTTGCCACTGATGTCGTAAAGTTGCGCAGCCTGGCACAGTTCCGGTCCTGTTGGCAGGAAACAATCCTTGGTAATCTTATTATATGCAACCATATACTTGCCATAAGGCTTCTTGGTATCGGCACCCAATACAGAAAGATGGCCTACACTATAATAAGTAGGGATGCGGTCTTCTATCTGCAGAGACTTCAAGTTCCATTTAACAATCTCTGACGAAATAAAGAAACTGGTGTACGCATTTCCGTCTGCATCAAACTCGGTATGGAGAGAACCGAGGCCCGGCGACTGCACTTCTCCGTGCAAAGCATCCTCATATTTAATAACGTTGATGCCGTCAACCTTTCCCGCAAACTTATGATTCTTAATGGCTTCCTGAATTTTTGTAAAGCTAAATACAGGCAAATTCGCACTCAATTTGCCGTTACCAACGATATATTCACCCGTTGGATCAACATCAACGCCGTGAGGAGACTTTGGACAAGGTATCAGATAAAGGAAGTCGTTATATTTACGAGTGTCAATAACCTTTACCTTATTCAGAATCTCTGACGTAGCCTGCTCCGTATCTTCATGATATACATTATGGGCATACTTGCAATTTTTCCATTCGAAATCACCCTTTGCGGCATGCTCTGCAGCCTTTTTCCAGTTAATGGCAAGGACGTAATCCTTATCATTCTGTGACGCATTTACCTCCAGCAATGTATGCGCTTCTTCTGTATTATAGCAAGTAAAGAACGACCAATCGGCCGAAGCATTCTTACCACTATGACTTAAATCATAATTGTAAGGAGGCAAAGAGAGTTGGAAATCAAGCGATAAACCGCCCGTTTTCTGGTCTACCTTAATATAAGATATATGGCCACGGAAATCCTTTTTATAGTCTTTGATGGATACATCACCGTTTTCATAGTCAGCCGGAACGCTGAAACGTGTACCCGCTACAATATATTCGGTATTGGAAGTAATGAATGGAGACGAATGGTTTCCTGCCGTATTGGGCAATTCTATAATCTCTGCCGTATGGAAAGTCTTTAAGTCAATACGGGCAATAC
The DNA here is from genome assembly GCA_938018155.1 of uncultured Prevotella sp. Lineage (GTDB taxonomy): Bacteria > Bacteroidota > Bacteroidia > Bacteroidales > Bacteroidaceae > Prevotella. The sequence continues at coordinate 732 of CALIIG010000315.1, read as the reverse complement.
GCGGAGTATTGTTTCCATTGATAAACAGCCAGCGACCGTCATACATACCATCTGTCTCAGAAAGCTGCGTGTGATGTGAGTCATCCCATGGAACAAAACCGAACGATGTATTCAGCATTGGTTTCGTATTTTCATTGTAACCATAGCCATTTTCTCCATTTTGAGAGAAAACCGGTATTACCTTAAGCAAACGCCCTGACGGGATACCATAAACAGCAACTTGCCCGCTAAAGCCACCCGAAACGAAATCATAATACTCATCATAGTGCCCCGGGGCTACATAAACCTTTTGTGCTGCATCCTCATCTACGGCTATATGGCCTCCCTTTTTCAATTTACACGATTGAAGAGAACCACACAAGGCAACCAGCGATGCCAGCGCAAAAACCACTTGTTTTTTCATATTAATAAAATAATTTTAGTTAATAGACGTATAACTAACATTTGCTACTATTATTGCAAAGATAGAAAAAATACACTCAAAGCACCAACAGGTAATCTTAATTTTATTGTAACTTTAAAATAAATTAAGGAAGGCAACCTGGCAAATATCGTGTAAAGGCAAGATTTTACAAAAGCGAACTGCTTCAATTATAAATTCCATTTCATAAACAGAATAAAATACAGCCAAACAAAAAAGCTTCACAATTCAATTGAATTATGAAGCTTTCCTCTAACGTGGGCGTTGACGGATTCGAACCGCCGACCCTCTGCTTGTAAGGCAGATGCTCT
>CALIIG010000314.1 GCA_938018155.1 uncultured Prevotella sp. | reverse complement strand
CCTAAAAACTGCCGCAACTCCCCTCCCTCGGAGGGGTTGGGGGAGGCTCAAAGTGCCCCCGAATCGCCGTCCTGATTATGGATACTACGATTGATAACCTTCTTCTTACCCGAGAAAAAGTTCCAGCTGAGACCGAGAAGAACCGTTGAACGGTTATCGTTTATCCACGTACGGCTGGGCTTGTTCATCACGGGGTTGTCAACCGTCTTACTGGAATAGCGCGCCTTTGTGAACAGCCACAGACACGTTACGCCCGCATGCCACGGCCCTTTCTGCCAGAACACCGAGACGTGCTGCTTGTTTTCGTCACTCGTCAGAACCATACCCGTGAGACGTTTTGAGGGTATGACGCCCTGAAAACCGGCACCCCAGCAACCTTTTCTGAAGTTGATGTTATAACGAAGAGGCGTATACCAGAACGTGCGGTTGCCGATAAGGCGACTGCGGATGTGGGTAAAATAGGCACATGTCCACAGGTCGGCGGTGAGCAAATCGCTCTTAAAGGGCTTCAGTTGCAACAGTCCGGTAACGCCTCCCTCCCACTGACAGACGGCGTTTTCGTATGACGACACTATCGTTCGCTGCCCGTTTACCGTCTTCCACTGATAGTAAGCATTCTGCGGCTTGTCGGTATAAACGGCACCTGCCCGCATGCGGAAACTCACCCATGAGGCTTCGTGGCTGAACGTTACTAAGGCATTGTATTCGCCACCCGTCTTAAGCCACGGGTTTCCCTGACGGATAAGCCCGGGAATAATAACCGACGAACTGTTGCTCAATCGGGCTACAGGCGGCACGTTAAGGCCGAAACCGAAATGGAATTTAAGCTGACTGTGCTTGAAATTACGGGCTGCAAGCAGCTTCGGCGTGACGTAAAACTTATGGAAGCGCGTGTCAGTGTTCGAGGTTTCCACATAGTTTGCCGTCGCCCCTACCTTGCACGACCAGCGGCCCATGGCCCACGCGTAGTCGCCATACACGTTATGAAGCTGGTACGACGAAGCGTAATTGTAAGGACGATAGCCCGACAAGACGTTGCTAATTGTATAGTCTGATTGCGACCAGCGGCCCGTATAGCCTATGTTCAGCATGCTTTTCGGCCACGCTTTCTGATAATCGACCTCGCCGATAACCGAATATTTACGGTTCCGCGACGTCATATCGTCGTCAACCAAAACGCTGTCATTGAAAGCCGTTTTCTGTACAGTGGCATTGCGCTGACGGTTGTTATACCACGTGCCCACGACGTCGGCGGTGAGCGTCTGCCTATGAGCGAACTGCTTTTCCAGATAGAGATTGAGCGAGGGCCCGAAAGTTTTGGTCCATTCTTTCTGCGTTCCGTACCCGTCATGCCATGCAGGATTGCCCGTGGCCACGATGGTTTGCGTGCCCCGTGAGAAAACATAGGCCCAGGAAGGTGCAAATACTGCCTGAAAGGTAATATCGTCAGGGCGCGAGAATGCGTATTTAAGACGGAAGTTGTTGTTGGTATATCCGAAGTGGTCCCTGCCCTGATAATGATAATCGGCCAGCGTACCGTCAGGGTGTGTAAAGCGGTAATGCTGCTCGTAATAGCGGCTGCGATAGTTTCTTATGTTGTTAGCGTAGTCGAAAGATAGCTGATGATGCCCCCAGTTATAGCGCGCATAGGTACGGTTGTCGCCCATAACGGTGTTGACAGCGTTCCATACATCCACACCCACGGCATAGCCGCGGTCGAGCGGACGCGTAATAACGTTGAGCACAATATCAGCTCCGGCATAGCGCGATGGAGGCTCGGTGTAATATAATATATTCTTAATCTTGTCGGCCGGCACAAGTTTAAGGTCATTGTCTGTGGCCTCGGCACCATTCAACAACACCTTCATGCGCTTGCCCATGAGGTTGGAAACCTGGTGCGTTACGGGGTCGACGAGGATACCGGGCAATGTAGCCAGCAGGTCGTGCGACTGTCGGGCATGGCGAATTTGCTCAGCACTGAACGTATAAACCGAGTGATCGACATAGTCGGTCTTGCGGTTTCCCGCAACGGTTACGCCTTTCAGCGTATAGCTGTCGGGCGTCATGTGCAGGTCGCCCACACGCCGGGTGCTGACCATTACGGCAAGTGTCTTGAACCCCACATACGTAGCACGCAGCAGAACACGCGGTGCGCGGCAGGGAATAACTACGTCTCCGGCCTCGTTACTCACCCCACCGGTGATGAAAGATGAGTCTGAAGGGTTGAGTAGTGCAACGTTAACGAACGCCATCGGGCGCCCGCGGTGGTCAACCATGCGGGCAATAAGTTTCTGCGTTTCTTTCTGCACGCACTCTACTGTAATCAGACTGTCGGTGACAGTCATGCCTATAGGATAGAAGCCTATGGCCTGACGTATGGCCTCCGGCACCGTCCGGGCACTGACATGGCACGTAACAGTGAAGTCTTCAAGCTCGTTGTAGATAAAGCTTATGCGCTGATGGGAAGAGACTTTGTCAAGGTCAACCAGCACGTCGGACATAGAACGGTGATCGTAATTGCGCGTAATTTGTTGGGCATTACTGCAGAACGGCAACATCAACAGGAAGGAAAGGAAAAGGTATCGTTTCATATCTGCGTCTTCTTACTATTCTACAATAAGGGTGTCCCCATCCAGTGTTACCCTGAATTGCTTAAAGCGGTTCAGCTCATTCAGCACTTTTTGCAACGGCATGGTGCTGCTCCAGGTATAATAAATGCGCAGTGAGCGGGCGTCATTATTCCTGAACTTTACCTGCACACCATAGGAAACGGCCATCTCTGCCAGCATCTGTTCGAGCTGAATATTCTCAAACGTTCGAACCACTGCGGGCTTTGGCGCAGGTGCTGTTGCCGTATCGCGATGGACAACCTCATTAATTGGCTGCCTTTCCGTGTGATAAGTATTACGCGGAGCAAGTGGGGAAACAGGCCTTGAAGGCCAGAAAATAGCAGCCAGCGCGATGCCCGATATAATCAACAGCGCAGCAACGGCCGCTACGGCCTTACGCCAACGGCGCGACAAACGGGCGTCGTCATGGGCCTTGCAGAAGCGTTTCCAGGCATCGTTTACATCTGGACGGGCGTCGTGATGGGCGAAAGCAGCACGGGCTTCCACCATAGTGTCATAGAGTTTGCGTGTTTCAGGGTCGCGGAGAAGTACCTCAACGTCAGCCTCTGAAAAGCTTTCGGGATGGTCGATAAAGTCCAAAAGTCGGTTGAAATTATCCATCTTGTTCAGGGGTTAAAATGTTGTTTCAGTTTCTGTATGCCTTGCGACAAGTGCTTGTAAACCGCCACCTCGCTGATATTCAGCGCAGCAGCAATCTCCCTATACTTCATTTGCCGGACAAAACGCAGCCTCATCACCTGCAATGTCTGTGGTGTAAGCTGGCTCTCCATAAAGCTAAACACCTCATCAATATGGGCTATTTCAACATCGACGGGGACGACGGAGGGTTGTGCTTCCAGCAATAACAGTCGGGCTGCACGCTCCTTTACCGAACGATGATTGAGCATATTGAGACAGCGGTTGCGCACACAGAGCAGGAGAAAACGGAATGTGCTGTCAGCATCGGCATCATGCACGGAAGACCGTAACGCCAGACGACCGTCAAGCAAATCGGCAAAAACGTCACTCACCACGTCATGCGCTTCGTCAGCATTGCGCAGCAAGGCAATGGCCACACGATACATGGACGGATAGTGTGCACGGAAAAGACGCTCGATGTTAGTCAATTTTTGCATACTGTTTTCCTGTAATACAGCAAACCATACGATTTCCTAACCCCTGGATTCTGGAAAAATTTGATAGAATTGTGAAGACAACCGATAAAGAAAATTATCGAACAAACGGGATAAGTATGAAAAAACCACAAACAGCAACAAGTATACAAGCGACGTAAAAACGGAGAAACATTGTACACTCTGTGCAGTTTGTGGCAGCCAGCCAGCCTGTGTCCGAATAGAGACTACGGGCTGCCCTTCTTATCATTGTCCGCCGGAAGCAGAACTATCAGCTATTATTTGCGGACCACGTACGCGCTCGCCTTTCTTTAATCCGCTCTTAATCTGGATATCAATACCATCACTCAGACCGGTGACTACCTTGCGCTTCTCATACGTTTTCGTGTCGCCGGACGTCTTAACAACATATACAAAGGTGCTGTTACCCTCAAAGACGATGGCACTTTCGGGCACAGTCATCACCTGGTTAGCCTGCGCAAGCACAATTTCGGCGTTGGCACTGTAGCCCGATCGTATCTTATGAGTGCTGCCAACGTGTACGGCAGCCTTGATTTCAAACTGGTTAGCACCATTGTTTTCAACCGCCTTCGGTGAGATATACTCCAACGAAGCCTCGAGCTTATCGTTCTGTAAAGCACCAATCGTAATTTTCATGGGCATGCCCGTAACCAGTTGACCCACATCGGTTTCGTCAACATTGCCACGAAATATAAGGTCGTTCATGTTGGCCACAGTGGCTATTGTGGTACCGTCGTTGAAAGTATTCGACAGGATTACTGTGTTACCCACTTTTACAGGCACGTCTAAAATAAGACCGCTGATGGTTGAACGTATCATCGTTGAGCTTGTACTGGCATTCTCTGCAGCCACACCGTCGCGTACCACTTCTAAGTTATTATTGGCTGAACGCACCTCTTCCTGCGCCTGTTGATAGGCTTGGCGTTTCTGGTCGTACTCGTTACCAGCAACCAATCCTTTGTCAAAGAGCGTCTTTAAACGCTGATAATCGACACGGGCCTGACGCAGATTGATATTAGCCAGGCGTACACGGGCCTGGGCAGCACTAAGCTGGCTTTCGTCAGGAATGACCTTAATGCGGGCAATTACTTCGCCTGCCGTTACCATTTGACCTGCTTGTTTGTAGATTTCTGCGATGATACCTGAGATTTGTGGCTTCACACTGATTTCGTTTCGAGGCTCAATTTTGCCCGTAACAACAGTGGTTTTACGAATGTCTTTCACCGTAGGCTGGAACTCTTCATAGCTTACAGGCTGGGGCCTTGACTTGACCCAGAGAAACACAAATGTCCCAATGAAGATGAGTAACACAAGTGCAGCTACGAAAAATTTAAAATAACGCTTCATTATCTGTATGTGATTTAATGTTTCTTGATTGAATAATTGGTTTGCATGCCAACTGTAAAAGGTATTACTCGTCGCGCATGGCATCAACCGGTTTAATGCTCATGGCTCGGGCTGCAGGCGCCAGACCTGCCAGCACACCAAGCAAACTAAGCAGCAAAAGTGAGCCAATAGCCATCCAAAAGTGTACCTGGAAGTGGGCCGAAACTATGCCATCGGTAGTGTTTCCAAGCTCTATCATCTGCAAAATCAGCACGCTAACAAGGATGCCGCTCATGCCAGCGACCGTTGTCAACACTACACTCTCAGACAGAATCTGCGAGAGAATGACGCGCGGTGTGGCACCAATGGCTCGACGAATGCCTATCTCCGTAGTGCGTTCGCGTACGGTAATCATCATGATATTGGAAACCCCAATAGCCCCTGCCAGCAGAGTGCCAATACCTACAAGCCATATCAGGAAATTAACACCGCTGAAAAGACTGTCGAGCATGGAAAACATGACCTCGGTATTTACCAGTGTGATGGCCTTCTCATCAGTAGGATCGATATTGTGTGCCTGCCCTATCACCTCTCTTACACGCTTGATAACAGATGAGATTCGGGAACCGGTATGAACCGTCATGCAAATATAGCTGATACTATCACCCATATTATAGTTGTTCTGCATGACGGTAAGGGGAATAATTACCGACTCTTCTGATCGACCTCCTACAGTTATTGAGCCATCCGAATAATCGACACCTACTACTTGATAGAATTGTTTGTCGACCTCAACACGCTTGCCACACGGGTTGCCACCAGCAGGAAAGAGCGTTTTATACACCCTTTTCCCTATCACACAAACCTTACGACTCTGCGCAATATCCATCTCGTTGAGATACCTCCCATAATATAAACGGGGTGGCTCTATGTGGGCATAGTCGGGAACTTGTCCTCTAAAAGAGGCGGCTATCTTTTTATCTTTAAAAATTACATTGCCAGAATTGCGCATTAACGCTGGGCAAACGAGGTCGAGTTGAGGAACTTGAGCCTTGAGTCTGTCGACGTCGCGATAGCTCATACTCCACGTACGACCTTTGCGGAAACCATGATAAGGCTTAGTTGTTGCCTGTGGAAAGATAATACCACTGTTCGTAGCAAAGCCCTGAAAATTATTGGAAAGTAACTCCTTTAGCCCCTGACCGCCTCCAATCAGCGTCACCAACATGAAGATTCCCCAAAATACACCAAAGCCCGTCAGAAAACTACGAGCCTTGTTGCGCGTAATGGTATCGATGATTTCACGATATGTATCAATGTCAATTCTCATTCTGATCTCAGAGCTTCAATGGGTCGAATATGAGCCGCACGGCGCGCAGGTATAAGCCCTGCCATCGTACCGGCAACAACCATTAACAATGTAGCCTCAACGCATACATCGAGACCCACGGTAGGATTAAGGAAAGTAGTAATCTTTTGAATACCTATATCCATTGTCTTTTGGCCTATAGTTATGTCCATATACTGGTTGGCAGCAATGCCCAACAGCATGCCAATATACCCGAAGAAAGTGGTAATGATAATGCTTTCAACAATAATGAGCTTTAAAATATTCCATGGTTTGGCTCCGATAGCTTTACGAACACCAAACTCTCGCGTACGTTCGCGGACTGAAATCAACATGATATTGCTCACGCCTACGATGCCACTTAGCAGCGTAAAAATGCCAACAATCCATAAAGAAGTACGTATCATAGCAACGCCTTGGTTCATTTGCATATTCGATGTAAACCTATTCCATATCCAAATAGCATCTTCATCATCAGGAGCTGCATCGTGGTTGCGATTAATACTGGCTTTATATTGTTTTTCAAAAGCCTCATTTTCAGCCTCCGTTTTAAGGCCTTTAAAGGTAAACACAATCTGATCGGCCTTGTCACCACGCCCATACATGGTGCGCAATGTGTTGAAAGGAGTATAGGCCGGCTCTGACATGGATGTTTCATCATCCTTACTAATGCCGACAACGCGGAAAGAAAAGTTACCGGCTTTAACGTTCATGCCCACAAGTGTACGATAGTCCTGCGGTTGCAATTCTTTGGCCTGGCTCTGTGTTAACACAATAACCCTTCGGCGTTGAGCATTATCAATATCGTTGATAAAACGGCCCTTGATTACCTCTACCTTATTAATGGCGGCGTCACAAGGATATACACCATTCAACGTAACATTAATATAATTGGCACCATTGGCAATATTTACACCATTTTGAAACAATTCAGCCCCAACCGTATCAACGTTTTCACGAAAACGATGTTTCGATGTTGCCATATCCTTATCGTTGAGTGTAACGGGCCTTCCCTCCTTTAAGCCGTTGAATGCTTTTGATGTTGTCCCGCCTCCAACCATCATTGAGTTGCTCAAAAAGCCGTGCATATTGTGCGTTTGCCCGTTTATTAAGCCGTTTCCAGCTCCCAGAAGGAAGATAAGCATAAAGATACCCCATGCCACTGCAAAGCCAGTTAAAGCAGTTCGGAGCTTATTTCGCCGAGTGGTTGCCCACAATTCTATAAACAAATCGCGCATAAACGTTTTCTGATTACATCGTTTATTTCATTACTCCATTGATACCAAACGGACGGGCTGTGTGGTCAAGGTTCTCTTCTATCTTGCCAATGACGCCGTCTTTAATATGGATAATCTTGTTGGTTTCGTTGGCAACCCCACTCTCATGCGTCACAACGACAATGGTTTTATGTTCTTCTTCGTTTAGCTTTTTAAGCAATTCCATCACCTCTACGCTCGTTTTCGAATCGAGAGCACCCGTAGGTTCGTCGGCTAATATGATTCTGGGGTTGGTAATTAACGCCCTTGCAATAGCCACACGCTGCTTCTGTCCGCCCGACATTTCGTTGGGATAATGCTCTGCCCACGGCAGAAGGTCGAGACGATCTAAATAGTCGAGTGCCATCTGGTGACGCTTTTTACGGCCAACTCCCTGGTAAAAGAGGGGTAATTCTACGTTTTCAACGGCTGTTTTAAAACCAATAAGATTAAAACTTTGAAAAATAAAACCGATCATGTGATTACGATATTCGGCAGCCCTGGTTTCGCTAAGGTTCTTAATTAACGTCCCTCCGAGTGTATATTCACCGCTATCATAGTTATCGAGAATGCCTAAAATATTCAACAATGTAGACTTACCCGAGCCCGAAGCACCCATGATTGATACAAACTCGCCTTCGGCAATGTCGAGGTTAATGCCTTTCAACACATGCAAAGGCTGTGCTCCAAAGTAAGTTTTATTGATGTCTTGTAAATGAATCATCATCTTATTAGAGGTCTTTATTTTGTAAATAGACGTTGAAGACTGGCCGGAAAGTTGCAGCGATTACGATGCTATCTTACTTCAAACAGGAGTAAAAGGATAAATGATAACGATTTTTTATCAAATCTCTTCTACCTATTCTGTGAGACAATTCTTCTTCATTATCAACTGTTTTAAAGGCTCACGCAAACCTTCTAACGTGGTTTTAAGCTTTTCAATCTCCACTGTTCCAAGCACAACATCGCCATCAGGGTCGATAAGATACATCGTTGGTATCCAATTGATATGATAGTCTCTGTCTATCTTCGTTTCCTTCTTCCACTTCTTTAGCTCGCTATATTGCAGCCAATCCATACTGTTTTGCCTGATACATCTTTCCCAAACTTCACGGTTTGTGTCAAAAGAGATGCCCACAAACCGTACACCTTGTGAACCGAACGTATCATAAAGGGCTTTCATTTTCGGAATATCCTTTCGGCAATCAGGACACCACGATGCCCAAAAATCGAGCACAACATACTGTCCGCGCAGGCTTTTCAATGAAATTTTATGGGCTTCATCCTTGTTGCTGATGATGAAATCGGGAACTTCTGTGCCTTTCTTTAAAAGGTCACGAGCATATAAACTATCCGCATCTTCGGCCATCAGACACGGCGCAGACATAAAAACAACAAGTAAAAACAAAAGTATCTTTTTCATTTTTCCACAGAATTAGTAAAATATTAGTTATCCAACATTATAATTTTTCTACCCATAACGTCTGGTCACAATAGTCTACAACCGCCCTGCGATGGGTGATAAAGATTACCGTTCGCGTATGTGAGGCAAGAATATTCTTCAATAATTGCTGCTCGGTATCAGGGTCAAGAGCCGACGTTGCTTCATCAAAGAGCATAATTCCACGATTACGAAGCAAAGCCCTCGCAATGGCAATGCGTTGTGCCTGCCCTTCAGAGAGGCCGCCTCCGGTTTCTGAACAATGCGTGCTTAGGCCGTCAGGAAGTTCCAAAACAAACTCGGCACAGCTCTTTTTCAGGGCTTCTTCCATTTCTTCATCGGTTGCATCAAGCTTCCCCAAGCGCAGATTGTCACGTATTGTACCGCTCATCAACGTGTTCCCCTGGGGCACATAAACGAAGTTACAGCGCAGACGAGGCGACAGTTCCCTACTGTTTTGTCCATTATAAATTACCACACTTCCCTGTGTCGGATGTAGAAGAGCTAACATCAAACGGACAAGTGTTGTCTTTCC
>CALIIG010000313.1 GCA_938018155.1 uncultured Prevotella sp. | reverse complement strand
AAGCTGGTTAACGATTACATACGTCTGGCCGACCTCAATCTGGTGACATGTGTTGTTGATACCAGCCAAAACGACAAGATGATAGGCTTTGGAGTATCGTTTCCCTCATTTTCAAAGGCCCTGAAGAAAACGCGTGACGGCCGGCTTCTGCCCTTTGGATGGTGGCCGTTGCTAAAGGTTTTGAAATGGCATAACACTGATGTCGTCGACCTTTTATTGATTGGTGTACTTCCCGAATACCGGTCAAAGGGTGCCAATGCCCTCATATTCACCGACCTTATCAACTGGTACAGACGTTACCATTTCAGAGTGGCCGTTACGGGTCCACAAATGGAAAGCAACAAAAATGTGCTTAGCCAGTGGCAGTATTTCGATGCTGCCGAGATGCGCCGCCACCGCATTTACTGCAAGGATATTTAAAAACATAACCCTGAAACCCAAACATTCTCTTCGGCTCTACGCCGTGCGGTAACTACCGTTATTATAATAGTACCGCGGTTTATGAATGTTGAGGTTTCAGGGGTATTATATTAAGGTGTAACCTGACACACCTCTTCGCCGCAACTTTTAATCCTGGAAGTAAACCCGTTTCACGCGATTGCTGATACAAGTAAGCACTTCATACGGTATGGTATCGAGAATATCGCTCAACACCGTCACCGGCAAGTGCTCGCCAAATATCTCTACTGAGTCGCCCTCATGGCAGTCGATGCCTGTTACATCAATCATAGCGACGTCCATACATATATTGCCAACATACCCGGCTCTTTTGCCATTTACCAGGCAATAGCCCCTGCGGTTACCCAAATGGCGGTTTAATCCGTCGGCATAACCAATAGGAATAGCGGCTATTATGCTGTCATGGTCGATAGTTCCCTTGCGGCTGTAGCCCACCGTATCACCGGCAGGCACACGGCGTAATTGCAGAATGGTTGTCTTTAATGTAGATACTGTATGAATAATTTCGTTGTTACGGCTGTCTATTCCATACAGTCCGAGCCCCAGACGACACATGTCAAGCTGTCGCTTTGGGAAGTGTTCGATGCCGGCAGAATTGTCTATATGTCGCAGAATTTTATGGTTAAAAGCGGCCTGTAACTGGCGGCTTCCTTTGTCGAACAACTCAAACTGCCGTGCCGAAAAATCGTCAAAGCTGTCACTGTCCGACCCAACGAAGTGTGAAAACACCGAGCGGGGGATAACGGCACTTTGGTGTTTCAACCGGTTTATCAGCACATCCATGTCGTGCAACGGGTCAAAACCCAGACGGTGCATGCCGGTATCTATTTTAATATGTACCGGATAGTCGGTTATTCCCTCCTTTTCAGCCGCTTTGATAAGGGCATCGAGCAGTCGGAACGAGTACACTTCGGGCTCCAGATCATAGTCGAACATGGTTTTAAAGGCGGTCATTTCGGGATTCATTATCATAATATTCGCCGTTATTCCATTGCGCCGAAGCGTTGCCCCTTCGTCAGCAACGGCCACAGCCAGATAGTCTACTCGATGATCCTGCAGCGTCTTAGCTATCTCCACGCTGCCCGCACCGTATGCGTCTGCCTTTATCATACACACGAGCTTTGTTTCGGGCTTCATGAACGATCTGTAGTAATTCAGGTTCTCAACCAGGGCTCCAAGGTTCACTTCAAGTACGGTTTCGTGCACCTTTTGCACCATAAGGTCGGTTATTCTGTCAAAGCCAAACGCCCGCGCACCTTTGATAAGTATCACCTCGTCGCGCATACTCTGGAACACTTCGCTGTGTATAAACGCGTCGACCGAACCGAAAAAAAACTTTTCGCCCACTGGTATGCTACCGCTGTTCTTTGATATTTCAGGTCCGATGCCGATGAATTTCTGCACCCCGCGCTTCTTAACCAGAGCACCTACCTCGCGATAAAGGTCGGCGGCTGTTTCGCCACTCTGGAAGATGTCGCTCAGAATGAGCGTCCGTCGCCGCCCCTGATGGTCGGGCCTGCGGTTCATAAAGTCGAGCGCAATGTCAAGCGAGTTGACGTCAGAATTATACGAATCGTTAATCAGCGTGCAGCCGTGGCGGCCCTGTATCACCTCCATGCGCATGGCAACAGGCTCAAGACGCGCCATACCGTCGGCCAGTTCCTTAGCTGTTAAGCCCAATTTCAGTGCTACTACAGCGCAGGTTATCGAGTTGGCTACCGAGGCATCATCAATAAACGGTATGGTATAGCTCTCTTCATGGCCCTGTTTATACACATACGTTACAGTGGCAGAGGTATCGCCCTTTGCCACATGGGCTATAAACACAGGTGCTTTACGGTCAGCCGATGAATAGTAAAGAGCCTCGCCCTTGTATGTTGTTTCGCTTACAACACGACGTATCATTTCGTCGTCGCCATTGTAAACAATGGTTTCGGCATCATGAAAAAGCACCATCTTTTCGCGGCATTTTTCTTCCTTCGATGCAAAATTCTCCTGATGAGCGGCACCTATATTCGTCAGTACGGCGATGGTAGGCTGTATGATGTCGCGCAGAGCCTGCATCTCTCCGGGCAAGCTGATGCCCGCCTCAAAAATGCCAACCTCAGTCTGTTCGTTCATCAACCATACCGAAAGAGGCACACCTGTCTGTGAATTATAGCTGCGCGGGCTGCGCGTTACATACTTATAGGGCGACAGAAGCTGATATAACCACTCCTTCACAACGGTTTTGCCGTTCGAGCCTGTAATGCCAACGATGGGCACATTAAACTCGTCACGATGGCGTTCGGCAAGGCGTTGCAGGGCCTTTCGCGTATCCATCACCTTCAGAAAATTGGCTTCAGGGTAGCTGTTGGCATAGCCGTCGGGCACCCCGGTCACCACAAAATTGCGAACACCCCTGCGGTAAAGCTCGGGAATATAGGCATGGCCGTCGTGGCGTTCTGTTTTAATGGCAAAGAACAACGTTTCTTCAGGGAAACAGAGCGAACGGCTGTCGGTAAGCAGAAAACCGATATTGGCATCGGCATTTCCATAACGACGCGCACCGATAAGCGTGGTTATCTTTTCAATTGTGTAAGTCATTTTATATACATCATTACAATTGCAAAGATACTAAAAACAGCGAAACCAAACAACGCGAACAAAAATAATTAAACATACCCATGGCTGTATTCGCTGATAAAGCCTGTTGCACAAAACTCGTACCTATATTATTGTGAAGCGAAAATACCGGTAAGGTATGGGCTTTATTACATAGTTAACTGATATTTGAGCTTACAGGGTCATCGTTCGACGGCCGTCAGCAGCGCGTCCGGCGGCCGTCATACCCATTGTCCGACGGCCGTCAGCAAGGCTGTTGACGGCCGTCGGACACTCAGCTTTACAACACAAAGGATACACCCTCAGCCTGCAAAGCATGTACAAAAAGCCTGTTATGGGTTTACTTTTCGGGGTATTTGAGGTTCTCGGGACGTATGTTTTCCAACACCTCGGTAAGGAACTTGCGAGCCTCCCACCGTGCCATGGGCAGGTCGTGCAACAGATAGTTGCCGCAGTCGCGGGGCGCAGCACCGGGAATTTCGCCTTCAAAATGGGCTACAAAACGAAACGTACGCTTCATCAGGCCGACAATATCTTCAGGCTCCAGGTCGCCACGGAGCAGCAGATAGTTGCCCGTAAGGCATCCCATAGGGCCCCAATATATCACCCTGTCCTTCCATTCGGCATCGTTACGCAGAAAGGTTGCCGCCAGGTGTTCGATGGTATGCAGCGCGCCTATGTGCACAACGGGCTCGCGATTGGGTTCCTTCATACGCACGTCGAAGGTGGTAACGGTATCACCGCCCACCGTATCCTTACGCGAAACATAGATGCCACGAAGCAGCTTTTCGTGGTCGATGGTAAATGATGGTATTTTATTCATGAGCGATTATTGCTTTTAAAAAGTTGCGTGTAATCTCAAAACTTCCCCCGGCCATGCGGTTCCAGAAGTCGAAATACTGTGCGCCGTGGTTGTCTTTCAACGGTACGTCGCTGATAATGCGGAACGAAACAAACGGCGTTTTGTATATGAAGCAGGTTTGTGCAATGGAGCAACTCTCCATGTCGACGGCCACAGCATCGGGGAAATGCTTAAGAATGGCAGCCATTTTCTCGCGCGAATCAACAAACCACTCACCGCTGACGGTCAGTCCCGACACAATTTTCGTTCCCTCGGGCACATGCAAAGCCATTGCCTTTTCAACCAGCGTGGGGGGGGCTTTAAAGCGTGGAGGCATGCCGATTATCTGGCCAAAAGCCACCTCCTGCCCGCAATAGGCATCGTGATAAGCACACGCTGTGGCTACCACCACATCGAGCGGGTTAAGCGAAATGGCCGCACCGCCGGCTACACCAGTGGATATGAGCAAGTCGGGATGGTAACAATCAATCATCTCTACCGCCCCAATGGTTGAATTAACCTTGCCTATTCCACACTGCTGAAGGATGATGGTTGCACCTTCAAGCGTGCCAATTACAAAATCTTTATGGTTGTGACGCTCGGTGCGGGTTTCGTCGAGCAGCGTACGAAGTTGCGCAAACTCTTTGTCCATCGCAACTATTAGTCCTATCTTCTTCACGTTTTGTATCTCTCCAGGCGGCGTCAAAGCTCCGCGTTATGCAAAGTTACGAAAAATGATATATATACGGTGTTTTAACGATTATGTTTTAATCTTTCAGCAAAAAAATATTTACCTTTGTGCGAGAAAGTATAAAAGCATAAAGTTTAATTATGAAAACATTGAAGCAATATCTGCCCGACGTGGCGGCAGTGGTGCTGTTTGCCCTCATCTCCTTTGTTTATTTTATGCCTGCCGACATTGACGGCCGCATACTTTACCAGCACGATTCGGCTGCCGGACGCGGCGCAGGACAGGAGATGCAGCAGTATCAGAAACAGACAGGAGAGCAGACACGCTGGACCAATGCGCTATTCAGCGGTATGCCTACTTACCAGTTGGCACCGTCATACAACAGTACCGGTGTACTGAACAAGGCCGAAACGGCCTACCATCTGGGCCTGCCCGAAAATGTTTGGTATGTGTTTGCCTACCTCCTTGGGTTCTATATTCTGCTTCGTGCTTTCAATTTCCGCGACTATATGGCCGCCCTGGGTGCCATCATATGGGCGTTTTCGAGCTACTTCTTCATCATCATAGCTGCCGGACACTTGTGGAAAGTGATGGCTCTGGCATACTTACCGCCCATGATTGGCGGCCTTGTTCTGGCCTATCGGGGCAAATATTTGTGGGGCTTTCTGGTGACCGCCGTCTTCGCTGCTTTCGAAGTGAATGCCAATCACATACAGATGACTTACTACTATCTGTTCATCATCCTGTTCATGGTCATCGCATGGCTGGTCGATGCACTGCGCAAACACGAGATGGCACGCTTCTGCAAGGCTACGCTAACGGCCGTAGCCGCTGCACTGGTAGGCATTTGTATCAACATTAGTAACCTGTATCATACCTATCAATACTCGCAGGAGAGCATGCGTGGCAAGAGCGAATTGGTGAAGAAAAACAGCGCAAACCAGACGGGAAGCGGGCTCGACCGCGACTATATTACACAATGGAGCTACGGCATTGACGAAACCCTTACGCTGCTTGTACCCAATGCAAAGGGAGGTGCAAGCGTGCCATTGAGCCAGAGCCAGACCGCAATGGCGAAGGCTGACCCGCAGATTGAGCAGCAGATACCCCAGTTATATAACGGACTTACGCAGTATTTCGGCACACAACCGGGCACATCAGGTCCGGTTTACGTGGGGGCATTCGTGCTCTTCCTCTTTATATTGGGGCTGTTTTTGGTAAAGGGACCTATGAAGTGGGCACTGCTGGGGGTTACCGTTCTTTCGGTATTGCTGTCGTGGGGACGTAATTTTATGGGGCTGACCAACCTGTTTCTGGATTACGTTCCCATGTATGCGAAGTTCCGTACAGTGGCTTCTATCCTCGTCATTGCCGAGTTTACCATTCCGCTGCTGGCCATGATGACGCTGAAAAAAATAAATGATGAGCCGGCAATTCTTACCGAAAAGCGCAACCGCAAGTTTGTTGTCGCCAGCCTTTTGCTCACAGCAGGTGTAGCGGCTATGGTAGCAATTGCCCCGGGTTTAACGGGCCCATTTGTTACAGAACAGGAGCATCAGGTGCTCTCAGGCATACAAGGAATGCCCCCTGAGCTGCTAACGGCCATTATAAATAACCTTACCGCCATGCGCGAAGCAATGGTATCGGCCGATGCCTGGCGTTCAGCAGGTATTATTGTTGCGGGCTTTATCATACTGCTTTTATACAGCCACAAGCGATTAAGCAGCCGGTTTATGGTGGGTGCCATTGCGGTGTTGTGCCTCGTTGATATGTGGCAGGTAAACAAACGCTATCTGTATGACGATATGTTTGTAGAGAAAAGTGTGCGCGAAATGCCTCAAAAGATGACGGCAACCGACCAGATTATACTACGCGATAAGGCTTTGGACTATCGCGTGCTGAACCTGGCCTCGAACACTTTTAACGAGAACGAGACTTCGTTCTACCACAAAAGCATAGGCGGCTATCATCCTGCGAAGCTGCGTCGGTATCAGGAAATGATTGACGCTTACATTGAACCGGAAATGCAACACACCATGACGGCAATAGGACAAGCCGCCGGAGACATGACGAAGGTGAATGGCGACTCGATATTTCCTGTATTGAATATGTTGAACACTAAGTACTTTATCGTAGGCCTTCAAAGCGGGCAGACGGTGCCTGTACAGAATCCTTATGCGAACGGTAACGCGTGGTTTGTTTACAAAATAAGCTATGTAAACAATGCTAACGAGGAGATTGACGCTGTAGGCAAGCTGAATTTGAAGCACGAGGCTGTTGCCGACAGGAGGTTTGAAGCCCGGTTGGGCAAGGCCACACCGGAGTCGGGCACCGACCTGATTACGCTGAAGAGCTACGCACCCAACCATTTGGTGTACAACGTAACATCGAAAAACGGTGGCATTATAGTATTTTCAGAGATATACTATCCGGGCTGGACGGCTACGGTCGACGGTGAGAAGGCTGAATTGGGACGGGCTAATTACATTTTGCGTGCGCTGAATGTGAAACCCGGCAAGCACGAGGTTGTGCTCGATTTCCATCCTTCTTCACTGCGCACAACAGAAGGAATAGCCTATGCTTCGTATGGCGTGCTGGCTATTATATTGCTGCTCGGCATATTGACAGAGTGGAAAAAGCGCAAGGAGACTTCTGTTAAGAAGTAAACTATACGATTTTGTCGTAATGCGGTGATGAAATAATCGCTGCTCAACGACATATAAAACGAAACGGGACAAGGCCATAAGCCCTGTCCCGTTTCACATATCATATAAGATGAGGAAAATATTAAGGCGAGAGATTACCGTGCTGACGATTCGCGCTGACGGACGGCTTCGAAAAGCAATATGGCTGCCGACACCGACACATTAAGCGAATCGAGCTGCCCCAGCATGGGGATACGGATATGGGCATCGGCCGCCAAACGCCAGGCTTGTGTAAGTCCTGTGGCCTCGGTTCCCATAACAATGGCGGTGCCTTTGCGCATATCGGTATCGTAATACAGATGCGAATCCTGAAGCTGTGCCGTGAGAATGCGGATGCTCCGCGTTTTTAAGAACTCGATACATTCGGCTGAAGAGCATGCCACTGTGGGCACGGTGAAGACGGCTCCAATGCTACTGCGGATAAGATTGGGATTGAAAAGGTCGGTCAATGGGTCGCAAATCATGACGGCATCAGCTTGTGCAGCATCGGCACTACGAAGTACAGCTCCCAGATTACCCGGCTTTTCTACACGCTCAAGAACGCAAATAAGCGGATTATCAGGCAGTTTTAAGTCGGCAAGCGTAGTGTGACGGACAGCCATTTCGGCAATAACGCCCTCGGTTGTACCACGATAAGCCATGCGCGAATAAATGTTTTTTGACACCCTGAAGCTCCTTTTTTCATCGATGAAAGCCTGTAACTCGCGAGCCTCATCGTTGTCGGGCATCAGTTCCGGGCAGTAAAACAATGTGTCAATTTGATAGCCGGCCTGAACGCAATGGAGCAATTCGCGCAAGCCTTCTACAACAAACAAGCCGGCTTTACGACGTTCGGCCGACTTCTGCTGGAGCAAAACCAAACGCCTTATCTTCGGATTTTGAACACTTGTTATGCTGTTTTCTGCTGTCATAATATCCTGTTTTATATGCTTCAATGCCGTAAAGAGAGCAAAGAAACAGAACAAAATTACAATAATATCGCTTTGCTGCCAAAGTATATACAAGGAAAATGATTAATTTTGCACCAACAACAGCTCTGCTAATATACCAATATCACAAAACTTTAATTCTTAAATCCCAAGACCATCGCTTTAATCTTTTAATTCTTTAATTCTTAAATTTTATAATCCTTTAATTCTAACTCTCGTGCAATTCAGAACTATCGTCGATATACCCGCATCACAATGGAAAATAAATCCTTGCGAAAGAATGCTGTTTACAGGCTCATGTTTCGCCGACAATATGGGGCGAAAGTTCATAGATGAGCAGTTCAGGGCAATGGTAAATCCCTATGGAGTGATGTACAATCCGGCGAGTATTCTGCACACTGTTGAGCATTTGGACCGTGAAAAAGCCTTTCCCTTCAGGGCCGATGAGGCAGGAACAGCAGTATTTACGCTCGGAACGAACCATGTTTACATACTGAAAGAGACGGGCGAAATTGTGGACAACTGCCAGAAGAAGCCACAGAAGCTGTTTGAAGAACACGAGCTTTCAGTAGCCGAATGCGCAGATTATCTGCACCAGACTATTGAAATCATACAATCGCGCTTCCCGCAAGTGAATATCATACTGACCGTAAGCCCCATCCGATACCGCAAATACGGTTATCATGGCAGTCAGCTTTCAAAGGCGACACTGCTGTTGGCTGTGGAAGAAACAATCAGAATGGCAGATAAAACAAAATGTGGAAAGGTTGCCTATTTTCCCTCATACGAAATTGTTAACGACGAATTGCGCGACTATCGCTTCTATCAGGACGACATGTTACATCCGTCATCGCAAGCCGTTGACTATATTTTCGAACGATTTGCTGATACATATTTCTCTAAGGAAACTATCGAATTCATAAAAGCCTGGAAGCCTATACACGAGGCGTTCATGCACCGGCCGCTCCATCCTGAAAGTGCAGAATACAAAGCTTTTCTGATCAACGTGAAAGGAAAAGCGAAAGAATTACAACACCGTTATCCCGCCTTGGAATTATAAATAAAATATACAAAATAGTTAATCCCGACCGTAAGGCTCATTGCCTACACTCGGGATTATTGATGGATTTTCTTATAAAAAGTTGCATCAAAACAGCGTCATGATAGCTGTTCCCATCGCTTAACCAGTCGCGAAGTCTGGCATTGGACAGGAAGCCCGCATGCTCGAAGAGCCGGATGCAGTATGTATTGTCAACGCCCACCAAGGCATAAAGCTGATGGATATGCAATATATTACGGGCATAGCTAATCAGTTTCTGCATGGCAGCCTGTCCGTATCCCTCCGCCCTGTATGGCTTCTGGATGACAACTCCCACCTCCGCCCTGAGGTGGCGGGGATTGAAATCCATCA
>CALIIG010000312.1 GCA_938018155.1 uncultured Prevotella sp. | reverse complement strand
GGCGGGAACCAGGCTTAAAGGCGATGCGTGTCCATGGCATCCGACGTGTAAACCACGATAGTAAAAGCCGTGGTGACAAGCAAATTGTGTGCTCGGTGATATAATACCCTCGGTAAGAAATGTAAGTCCTTGCGATGTCTTAAAGGTCGAACCTGGAGGGTATTGTCCCATAATCGACCTGTTTAATAGAGGCTTCCAGATGTTGCGCGACAACACTTTGTGATACTTACTTCGATTGCGTCCCTCAAGCAAACGGGGGTCATATGTGGGTGACGACACCATACAGAGTATCTGCCCCGTTTGCGGTTCAATAGCGACAATGGAGCCAATCTTGCCTTCTAACAGCCGTTCGCCGAGAGCTTGCAACTGTATGTCAATTCCCAATGTGAGGTTATGTCCGGGCTTCGGCCTCCTGTCGTAGCGTCCATTCTGATATTTTCCCTGAATCCTTCCATGGGCATCGCGCAACAGAATTTGCACACCTTTCTCACCTCGCAGATATTTTTCATAGCTCCTTTCAACGCCAAGTTTTCCGATATAGTCGCCAGACTGGTAGTATTCGTCCTCATCAATATCGCCCTGTGAAACCTCAGCCACTTCCCCTAACACGTGTGCGGCGTAGGGATACTGATATTGACGTATCGTCCTTTTTTGCATATAAAAGCCCGGAAAGCGAAACATCTTTTCACGAAACACACTGAAATTCTTGTCGTCTATTTGCGTCATGAACAGCTGTTGCGTAAAGCGCGAGTAGCCCGGATTTTTTGAAGGGTCCTTAATATCGTTCATGCGTTTGATGAAATAGTCTTTGGTAATGCCCAAAGTCTGACAAAAATCAAGCGTGTCAAGGTGTCCTTTCTCCTCATTCATCACCACCATAATATCGTAAGAAGGCTGATTATATACGAGAAGTTTGCCGTTACGGTCGCGTATTATCCCTCTGCTTGGGTATTCTATTCGCTTTAGAAAGGCATTCGAATCGGCACTTTTCCGGTAGTCGTCACTCATAACCTGAAGCGTGAAAAGTCGTACGATGTACACCATTACAATAAAAACGGCTACACCTCCAATAACGAATTTTCTGTTTTCAAGATTGAAATCCTTCATTCTTATGAGATAACTTATTATTTTATGCTATTTTATGGATCTGTCTCCATGTTTGTTCATTTCCTTCTTAAGTTATCAATGACAGCTATAAGCAGCAACGAAAGTATTGCACTTGCTGTGATATTGAGAATCCATTGCATCCAATTGAAGAAGGTAAATGTTTCAACAGTGAAGAAAACTACACAATAAATTAAGGTAATCCACATCGAAAAATAAACATAACTGGCCAGTCCCATCGTACGAATTGAAGGCTGGAGGTCGTCCTCGCTGTCGCGTTGCATGAACAGTTCCAGCAAGTAAGGCTGAATTAAACCAACGAAAGTCATGGCCGAAGCTGCTACGCCGGGCGTATTAGAAAAGCCATCAACTGTCAGACCAAGCATGAAACTCCACAGCAATATGGCCCATTTGGGATAATCACGCCGAAAGCTTATCACGAAATAAATGTAAAGAAGAGGTGTTGCATAGCCAAAAAGATAGATATGGTTAAGCACTAATACTTGTGCAAGCACAAGCACGACATAAAGCAACAAGCGTCTAAAAAAATCAACATTCATCTTTTGTTCCTTTGCTCTTCAGTTTTGTTTCTCCAACTTTTACAGTATACCTTTTAGCCCTTAACTATTTATCTTTCAGCTTAAATGAGTCTTGTGCTGCTCTCAAAACGCTTAAACGTTCTATTAATGGTGTATTATCGATTACGCAAACATTGCGTAGTCTGCTGAAGTCGGTCGACAAAACCACCTGCAATCTGTACGAAATGCCATCGGGAGAATTGTATACATGCCGAATGCGCCCGATGAGAATCCCCGGAGGAAATACCGATGAGTACCCGCTTGTCTCCACATTTTCATACAGCTTAAAATGAGCATGGCGTGGAATATCGTCTACATAGGCAGTTTTTGTATCGCCTCCTGTCCAATGCAGATAGCCGAAATAGCCGCGCCCATGGATGGCACTGCTGATGTTTGAGGCCGTATTTAGTGCCGGAATAACAACAGAATAGTGAGCCGATGTAAGATATACAATGCCTACAACGCCGTTGCCACAAGCCACCCCCATGTCTTTTCTTACACCGTCTTCATATCCTTTATCAATCGTAATAAGGTTGTCATGGCGGTTCAAACAATTGCTTACAACCTTTGCAGGAATGAGGCGATAGGCTTTCAATAGCGACAGTTGTCCGCGCTTTATCCACCCACTATCCTGTGTGGTTTCAACAATTTTGTTGGTCAATGCCCGCACCTGCTGTTCCAGATACAGATTGCGTTGCGTCAGCTCTTCATTGGCTTTCGATAGCGCGAAGAACGATTCTACCTCTGCATTCCATGTTAATATGCGCCCGTTTACGGCGTTAGCCGTAGAAAACCACACCGATCCCTGGTAGCTGTTATATTGAAATAGCAGCACCAAAGAAATCACCTCGAGGACGAGGAATAAGAACCAATGGCTGTGTCGTGCGAGAAATTCGAGAAGATTCCGCATGGTATTATGATAAAGGTACAAGTTCTGTGGTTCCTCAAAACCAGCACGAACTTGCACCTTATATGATTATCGCATCAGGAAAGAAAAGCGGTCAACGTTCTTCAGTGCGATGCCGGCTCCTCTCACTACGCTATGTAACGGGTCTTCTGCAATGTGGAAAGGAATGTTGATTTTGTCCTGAAGTCGCTTGTCAAGCCCGCGTAACAGGGCACCGCCACCTGTAAGATAAATACCGTTCTTAACAATGTCGGCATACAATTCTGGTGGTGTGGCTTCCAAAGCCGATAGTACAGCGTTTTCAATTTTGGCCACAGTCTTATCGATACAGTGTGCAATTTCCTGATAACATACGGGCACTTCCATCGGCAGAGCGGTAATGCGGTTTGGCCCATGCACAACATAGTCTTCGGGTGCCTCCTCTCCAAGGTCGGTCAATGCTGAACCAACGTGTATCTTTATGCGCTCAGCCATTCGCTCTGAAACCTTTACATTGTGCTGACGACTCATGTATTCTTGTATATCTGCCGTCAAATCGTCGCCGGCAATTCGTATGGAATTGTTGCTCACAATGCCGCCAAGCGAAATCACTGCAATCTCTGTCGATCCGCCACCAATGTCTACAATCATATTCCCTTCGGGGGCTTCTACGTCAATTCCAATACCAATGGCAGCGGCCATCGGCTCAAAAATAAGATAAACATCGCGGCCATCGGCGTGCTCTGCCGAGTCACGGACGGCGCGAAGCTCCACTTCTGTCGACCCCGAAGGGACGCCAATTACCATACGTAACGAGTGAGAGAAGAGCCGGCTACCCGAGTGAACCATCTTAATAAGTCCGCGCATCATCTGCTCGCACGCTGTAAAGTCGGCAATTACACCATCGTGTAGTGGGCGAATTGTACGAATATTGTCGTGCGTTTTCTCATACATCATTTTGGCTTTTTCGCCTACGGCAATCATTTTGCCTGTATGGCGGTCAAGTGCTACAACCGAAGGCTCGTCAACAACAATCTTGTCACCACTGATAATAATGGTGTTGGCAGTACCCAGGTCCATTGCAATTTCCTGAATAAATGAAAATATTCCCATGTGAAAACTATTTCTTTTATTGTTTTATTCTTGTTTATTTTGTTTCTGCAAACCAGCTATGGATAGCCGTATCGTAATGACTACTTACACCGAATGCGCGCTCAGCGAATATCCTGCGGTCTTCAATGTCGGTCTCTGCACCCTTTTTATTCAGGATGTCAAGCAGCACAGGATATTCAGCTTTGCCCGGAACGATAACCACATCTTTGAAGTTTTTGGCACCTGCACGGATGAGAGAGATACCCCCGATGTCAATTTTCTCAATGATATCCTGTTCTGAAGCACCGCTGGCTACGGTTTGTTCAAAAGGATAAAGGTCAACTATCACGAGGTCAATCTCGGGTATTTCATATTCTTTTACGTGCTCCTGATCGTTCGTGTTACCTCTGCGGGCAAGTATTCCACCAAATATTTTCGGATGTAATGTTTTAACACGGCCTCCCAATATCGACGGGTAAGTAGTAACGTCCTCTACCTTCTGACAGTTATATCCCAGGCTTTCGATAACTGTTGTGTGCCTTCAGTGCTCAAAAACTTTACACCTTCCTCGTTCAGTTTTGCAAGAATGTCCTCCAAACCATCCTTGTGGAACACGGAGATAAGCGCAGTTTTTATTTTCCTTTTTTCAGCCATATTTATGCGTTTACTTTACCTTATATTGTGCAAAGTTACGTCTTTTTTAATAAACAGGCATATAATTAATGTGGTTTTTGGAAACGTAAAACGTTAAATAGTTACAAGTTGGATAACGTATTAACGCTTTATCGGCTTGTTTTTGTTATTTTTGTATCGTTACATATTGACAGATATGAAAAAGTTTTGTTTTATTTTCCTCTCCCTATGGTTTCTGTTTGGTGCTTCGCTGAAGGCACAAAGACATATTCTTGTTTTCGATCCTGAATTGCGTCAGCCTCTGAAAGGTGTAACGATAACCATTGATAAACAGCGGGTTGATACAACTAATTGGCTTGGCGATGCTGTTATTCCCGAACGTTTTGACACGCTCGTTGTCAGTAAAACTGGGTATATTACGCTTACCATTCCGCAAAAATGGGTTGAAGATTCTATCCCTGTTATTAAGAAATTTAACGCTGTTGACGAAGTCGTTGTGTATGGCAACGTA
>CALIIG010000311.1 GCA_938018155.1 uncultured Prevotella sp. | reverse complement strand
ATAATGACGATGACGTGAAGATAAAGTCGTATCCCATGACCGTAAAGTTCATGCTGAACGACGGAATGGCGTGGAACAATATCTCGGATGCAAAGCTTATTGTCAGCAATGACAAGGGTTTGCACGATACCATCAGCGTAAAGGGCGACACCACCATTACCTTTGTACAGGGACAGTATAACTTTACCGTAACGGGTAAAGTGAAGGATGAGGCTGCCGCTTATGTGCAGGGTGCTGCCAACACAAGCCTTTTCCAGGCGGCAACAGTGAACGTATCGCTGTCGAAGGTGTTGCGTTCGCCGCTCGTTTTCAAAGCTATCTATACCACTGGAGGCAAGCAGGGATACATGAAAGATGGCTATTTTGAGATTGCCAACAACAGTGACGAGGTACAATATCTTGATGGTTTGATTCTCTCTGCACCGGCAGGGAAGCAGAAATCTAAAAATGCCTGGCAGGCAAATGGCTTTGAAGACCTATACGCTTGCGGCCAGGGACAGGTGCTTGCCTTCCCGGGCTCAGGCCATGACTATCCTTTACAGCCCGGCCAAAGCGTGCTGATAGCCAACGATGCCGCTAATCACAAGGACCTTGCAGGCGATGGAAACAAGTGCCCTGACCTGTCAAAGGCCGACTGGGAGGTTTATTTGAAGTATGCAAATGGTGAGGTTGACTATCCCGCTAAGAACTTAGATGTAATCTTTGTCAACAATAAGAATATGAAAGCCTTTGGTTTAGGTTTCTTCGGTCGTGCCTATGTATTGGCTCGTTTGCCCCAAGGCGTAACAACCGAAGCCTTTGCAGCTGACAGAAATAATATTAAGACGGAACCTAAAAACGCTGCAGCGACAATGGAATACTTGCTGATTCCGAGCAAGTATGTGCTTGATGCAGTTGATATTTGGGACGCAAAGGCAACGGTTCACTATCCTACTTTCCTGCCTAAAGACGACGCAGAGGGCGTGCTTGCAAGCAAGGCTTGGGAAGGCAAATGCGTGCGCCGTAAAGTTTCAAAGGTTGTAAATGGTCGTCCTTACTATCAGGATACCAACAACTCGGCAAATGATTTCCTGAACAATCAGGAGCTTACGCCCGGTGTTATACCTACAGCAGCTGATAAGTAATAGATGCACTGTGGAGCCAGTGACACCGCAGTGGTTGCAGCAATGAACAGTAACGATTAGCAATTCAGCCTTTATTCATGATGAGAAGATTCCTGATTTTAGTCTTATTAAGCACGATAGGGCACGGGCTTTATGCTCAGGAGAGCGACAAGCTGCGGTTCATAGACCGTTTGAACGATAAGGAAATTAACTTTCTTGACAACGTTTTTACGGGTACAGCAAACCCTGCGGCGTTATCGTTCAACACGGTTCAAACACTCACCCGTGCTACGGTGAATGTGCATTTTAAGCGTGGCGACTTCCATCCTATTGATGGATCGCCGCGCTATAACGACTTTTCGGCCGATATTTTCGGTCTGAAGCGCATAGGCAAATTGAGCCTTTCGGGTAATGTTTCTTACATGAATTCTAAGGCTTTTGACCATCGTTGGAACAATACCGCGCTGTTAACACGCCGGAATCCCTTTGTTTTAGGCGACTCTGTGGCCAGTAATGTCAACCAGGAAAGCTTCTCGATGCATGCTGCTGCTTCGCTGAAGATATCGGAAAAACTGTTTACAGCCCTGAAGCTGCAGTTTATAACGACTAATCTTTCTGACCAGACTGACCCGCGTCCAAAAACAAATGCCATGCGTTTTGAGGCCAGACCTGGTGTAGTTTGGCGTATGGACGATCGCAATAACTTGGGTATTGCCGGTAACTTTGGGCTGTACAAATCTGACATTTCACATACGGTAGTAAA
>CALIIG010000310.1 GCA_938018155.1 uncultured Prevotella sp. | reverse complement strand
ACGTAGCTGTTATGTCCCCGGGGCATTAATCATACCATATAATCATGGAAGCCTTATGCACAAAGCGCAAAGGGTTAACGGCGTGTCAGGCAAACTTTACTTCTGGCTGCCCTCTTTCTTCACAAGATACTGTTCCTGCTGATAGGTAAGAGCCATGAACAGAACAGAGAGCACGCATGCACCGATAAGCAGCATAAATGTCCAGCTCCAGCCTGCAGTTTCGGCTACATAACCTATGACAACGTTGGCCAGAAGCGCAGTGCCGAGCACATATCCCAGAAAACCGGTGAGGCCTGCAGCCGTACCGGCTGCGTTCTTGGGAGCCAAATCAAGGGCCTGTACGCCAATAAGCATCACAGGACCATAGATGAAAAAGCCGATGGCTATGAGGCAGGCCAGGACAATGTGTATGTTGGTGAAGTTCTGCCAATAGATGAAAATAAGCACGGCTACGATGCCCATGAAAAGCATTGTGGGCAGCGCACGGCGGCCATGGAACACATGATCAGAGAGCCATCCGCAGATAATGGTGCCCGGAATGGCTGCTATCTCATAGGCAAAATAGGCCCATCCTGCATCCTTGATGTTAATTCCCTGCTCGGTCAGGATGGTAGGTGCCCAGTCGAGACAGCCGTACCGAACCATGTAGACAAATGCGTTGGCAAAGGCAATATACCACAAAAAGCGGTTCGAAAGAACGGTTTTGAAGATGTCTTTCGTCGACATTACCTGTTCGGCCCTGGCATTATACGTGCTCGAATAGTCGTTACGCCATTTCTCAATTGGTGGCAAGCCGCACGATTGCGGGGTGTCGCGAATCAGGCAATAGGCAACAATGGCAATAAGAATAGCCACGCAAGCCGGGAAGAGATAGGTGCCGATGAGGAAGTAGCGTTGTGTATCGGCACCGTAAAACCATGAGCCAAACCATACGGCACCGTAAACGGCCATAGGCCCTACCAGCGCACCGCCCACGTTATGAGCACAGTTCCATACCGACATCCAGGTGCCACGCTCCTTAATTGAGAACCAATGGGTCATTACACGACCGCATGGAGGCCAGCCCATTCCGTTGAACCAGCCCACCAGAAAGTTCAGAAAGGCCATCAGAGCAATGGCCCAATTCTTATGGTTGGGGCCGATAAACTGCACGGGTACAATCATAAACATCATTGACAGAGCTGCCAACGTCAGACCTAAAGGTAAGAAACGGCGGGCGTTGCTGCGGTCGGAAACACTCGCCATAATAAATTTGGAGAAGCCGTATGCGATGGCGTTCATGGACAAAACAACGCCAAGCTCGCCTTTGTCAAAGCCAAAAGGCGCAAGCATGGGGATGGCCATGGAGAAGTTCTTGCGAACAATGTAGAAGCCTGCATAGCCAATAAAGATGCCTAGAAAGACCTGCCAGCGCAGTCTTTTATACTCTGCGTCGGCTTCAGAACCGCTTTTTTCGGGTTTGAAAGCGGGAGGATTTAAAAAATTCCACATGATAATTTACAATCGTTTGTTTAGTTATATTCGGTAGTGCAAATTTAGTAAGATTATTTCTTACGATGTAAAATATATACTTTTTACTTCTTTTTTATGAATAAATAAAGAAAAGTCTGCCTGCAAAACCTGCAATAACGCCACCAGTCAGCGGCCCTGTTACGGGTATCCAGGCATACGACCAGTTGCTGTTTCGCTTGTAACTTTTCATCGGTAAAAGCGCATGGGCCAGGCGGGGACCCAGGTCGCGGGCAGGGTTCATGGCATATCCTGTAGTTCCTCCCAGCGACATACCGAGTGCCATGATTAAGAAAGTAACGGGCACCGGGCCTAAAGCGGCATAGCCTGCCGTATTAATTGTAGAGAAACTTATGATGCAAAACAGGAGCACGAACGTCGCTATGATTTCGCATAAAAGGTTCTGACAGTAATGGGGTATGGCGGGAGCGGGGCAGAAAGTGCCTAATTTGGCATCGCCATCCTCGGTAGCATCGTAATGGTCTTTGTAGAAAAGCCAAACCAATACTGCTCCAAGGAAACCGCCAATCATTTGGGCAACAATGTAGGGAACGATAAGATTTGCAGGGAATAAGCCTGCTGCGGCAAGCCCTAATGTAACGGCAGGGTTGAGGTGTGCACCGCTGACGGGGCCTGCTATCATCACGCCGCACATCACGGCAAAGCCCCATGCCAGGGTTATTACAACCCAACCGCTATTCTGTCCTTTGCTTTTGTTGAGGGTTACACAGGCGCAAACGCCGTCGCCCATGAGAATCATGATCATGGTTCCTACAAGTTCGAAGAGGAACTTATGCAATAAAATGGTGTCCATAGTTTCGTTGTTTTAGGTTTTATTCGATTGAAATAAGTTTTGTTCGGGCTTTCAACAGAGGGCATCAGAGGCTCACTGTGGTTTTGTTGTAAGCGTACGACTGATGGCATCGGCCCATCCCCGGCGCGCCGTTCTGATGGCTTCGCTGTCGGGATTGGGTTTAAAAGTGCGCTCAACTTTCCATTGACGGCGCAGCTCGTCGACAGAATCCCAGAACCCTACGCCTAATCCGGCAAGATAAGCAGCACCTGTGGCTGTGGTCTCTGTGATTTTAGGGCGAACTACTTCTATCCCCAGGAGGTCGGCCTGGTATTGCATAAGCAGGTTGTTTCGGCTGGCACCGCCGTCAACTTTCAGCTCGGTGAGGCTGTCGTTCATGTCTTTTGCCATAGCCTGTGCAATGTCGCAGGTCTGGAAAGCAATACCATCAAGTGCTGCCCTTGCGATATGGGCAGCTGTCGTGCCGCGCGTAATGCCGGTGATAGTGCCACGTGCATAGGGGTCCCAATAAGGCGCGGCGAGCCCCGTTAACGCCGGAACAAAGTAAACGCCACCGCTGTCAGGGACGGTCTTGGCAAGCTCTTCAATTTCGGATGAGCTTTTAATGATTCCCAATCCATCGCGTAGCCATTGTACCACAGAACCGCCCACGTAGATAGATCCTTCAAGTGCGTAGTTCACCTTGTTGCCGATTTGCCAGGCAATGGTGGTGAGCAGGTTGTTCTTCGACATCACGGGCTTGTCGCCAGTATTAAGCATAACGAAACAGCCTGTGCCGTAAGTGTTCTTAATTGAGCCTGGTTCGAGGCACATCTGACCGAATAAAGCTGCCTGCTGATCGCCGGCCATGCCCGCAATTGGCACCTTATGGGCGAAAATAGTAGTCTTGGTATGTCCGTAGATTTCGCTGTTCGACTTTACCTCTGGCATCATTGAGGCGGGAATATCCAGCAGTTTAAGCAGGTCTTCATCCCACTTAAGGTCATGGATATTAAACAGCATGGTGCGCGAAGCATTGGTTACATCGGTGACGTGTACCTCGCCACGTGTGAGCCTCCACACCAGCCACGAATCAACATTACCAAAGCGAAGTTTGCCTTGTTCGGCGCGTTTGCGTGCTCCTGGCACATGGTCAAGTATCCACTTTATTTTGGTACCGCTGAAGTATGCGTCAACAATGAGACCCGTTTTCTGACGTATTGTGTCGGTCAAACCATCAGCTTTCAGTTGGTCGCATAACGGTGCCGTGCGGCGGTCCTGCCATACTATGGCGTTGTATACGGGTTCTTCGGTATCAATGTCCCAAACAATTGTAGTTTCGCGCTGGTTGGTAATGCCAATGCCAGCGATGTCAAGGCCGTTGATATCAATCGTCGAGATGGCCTCTGCAATGACTGAAGCTTCCGACGCCCAAATCTCATTGGGGTTGTGTTCAACCCATCCGGGCTTGGGAAAATACTGTTGAAACTCCTTCTGTGCGACAGAACAGATCTGTCCTTCGTGGTTAAAGACAATGGCTCGGGAGCTTGTAGTTCCCTGGTCAAGAGCGAGAATATACTTCTTGTCCATAGTAAAATATGTTTAAGGGTTTAATCGTCGGGTCTCTTCTACGTCGATAGCATCGGCAAGAATGGAAATAGGATTCAAAACCTTATAGCCTGTTGACATTTCAATTTGCCACTTACAGGTTTCACAATCCGTAACCACATAGTCGGGATTTACGTTTTTTATATTTTCGAAAAGCCCGGAACCAATCTTCTGTGAGCGTTTGTAGTTTTCTTTTTTAAAGCCATAAGTGCCCGCGATACCGCAGCATTGTGAGTCGAGCATAATCAGTTCCATACCGGGAATAAGCTTTAAAAGCTCTGTGCTATAAACAATCCAGCCCATACGTTCCATGTGACAGGCCGAATGATAAGCCCCGCGCATCTTAAAGTTTTTGCGGAAAGCGAACTTAATTTCTCCCTTTTCGATGAGCTGATACAGGAAGCGGGTAGCAAGCGTTATACCGTCGCGGATGTCGCTGTTTTCAATATTGAGCAGGTGTTTATACTCATCACGCATTGTCAGTGTGCAGGTAGAGCTGGTGGTTAACACCGTGCGGTGTTCTTCCTTATACGATTTTCGTATTGACCTTACATTTACTTCGCCCTGCCTGCGTGCCTGATCAGACATGCCGTTTGCGATGAGAGCCACACCGCAACACTTCTCTTTCTCGAGCAGATGCACACCATATCCAACGGCGTTCATGATTTTAACCAGGTCTTTTCCCAACTGTGGGAAGTTGTAATTTACATAGCAACCATGGAAGTAGCTAACGTGATGTTTATACTGATCTTGTGTTGCGGCAGCGTGTTTGCGAAACCAGGTTTCAAACTTCTGGCTGGTATAGGCAGGGAATGTGCGGTGTTTGTCAATCTTCATTACGCCATCCATAACCACCTTAACAGGCTTAAGGCCGACCGACATGTTTACAATGGGAGCAACCTTATTGGCTACGGTTCCCATGAAATCGGTGTTGGCGAGGATTCTGTCGCGCAGACTCGGACAGTGTTTACTGTATTTTATACGAGCGGCCTGGATAATATCTCCTACCTTTACGCCTTCAGGGCATGCTACTTCACATCGTTTACAGTTCAGGCAAAGTTTGAGATTCTCTTCAAAAAATGTCGGATCTTTCAAACGATAACGTTCCAAATCGGGTCCCGAATGCTTTGGTCCGGGGTACTTTGGCTCCACTGCAGACACCGGACAATAAGCGGTACAGATGGAGCATTTAAGGCATTCTTCGTACGAATGCTCACTTATATTGAGTGCTTGTATAACGTTCATGGCCTTTCTACTTTACGATTTTCTTTGCTGCATACAATGCCGTGAGCATGGAAACACCCTCGCCATCGGCAAGTTTTATGCTGTTATGTCCACTAAGAATTGAGCCAATGGCATACAAATTCTCAATGATTTTACCGCCTTTTATGGCGTGCAGGTCGGCATCTGTTGTCACGCCGTAATCCATATAGGGCTGTGTTTGGAAGACGCTTTCATCGTACCAGTTGTTCCTGTCGGCCGATGATTTAACGTCTAAATTGAATACGGGCTCATAAATATGGGTGTAATCAGATATAATTCCCTTATTCATGAACGAGCCCGTAGCCAATATAAAGTGATTGGCGGTGAGTATTTCGTCTGGTAAATGTTCTGTCTTTATCCCGACAATTTTATTATTTTCGAAAACTCCCTCGATGGCCTTGTCGCCTGTTAGTACCCTTCCGCCGAGTGCATACAGACGTTTACGCATCAGTTCGAGCGTGCGAATGCCCGGAACTGATGGCGGCATGGTGGCAATAAACTTAACCGGAACGCTAACCTTTCTGCGCAATTCTTCAGATAAGCTCGAATCTTTCAGTCCGACAATAGCGGGTAAAAAAACAATGTCGGCATCGCCGGCAGCGTGGCTTATCGCCTCAGCCAGATTGTCAATAATGCCATGATCATAAATCACCTTTGCCAAATTTGAAGCCCTCATCTCCGTGGGGCTCTTCCGTGCAAAGTCAAATTCTTTAAGCTGAATGATTTTATAGCTGCATATTGCGCCAGCTCTTGTCAGATTATCCAATGTATAATGATAGGGCAAATCAAGGAAACTGGCGATATTTACCAGCGTAACTTTCTTACCTTCCAACTCATCCTTGCTTGTCAGGGCTGCCATATCATCGAGCGTTAACCATGCAGGAATCATTACTCCCATGGGTGAAAGCCGATAATGATTGGCTTCGACGTTCCCTGTTGTTTTAATATTGCACCTGTCCAATAAGGCTTTTGCCTCATCGGCGAGAGTTGAAACATTTCCTGTTCCCACCTTGTTATATGGATGTTCCTCACCGAGTGAGCCTATAATTTCTAAAGGACTATTTACTTCCTGTCCTTCTTTGTTATAACCTATTAAGCCAAACGAACCCGACCCAAAGTGCAAAGTGCTCTGCCCTGCCGAAACAACGATAACCCTTTGCCCCGCTTCAGCCAGTGCAATAGCGGCAGTAAGACCACTTAGTCCGCCGCCTATGATGATACTATCACTTTTCATTGTTCAGTGTATCCTGTTGTTTTGTGTTTATTTTATCGAGGCCACACAGTCCCTGATATATTGTAGCCGTAAGTTGTGCCTCAGCTAAAGCCTGTCCCCATGCAACGGGATATACTCCTTTCCATCGCTCGTTGAGGAAGTCTTTTAAGCCTTCTTCCGATGCCACTACATTGTTGGTGCATATCGCATTGGCTGCACGGCATGTACAAAGCTCGCCCTGACATGTTCCCATTCCAACGCGGGTACGTCGTCTCAAGTTCATTAAGTTATGAACATGAAGTTTTTCTACGGCATACTTTACTTCGCCAACGCTTACCTCTTCGCACTCACAAACCAAGGCATCATCCTCTTTATCGCCGTATTTTATGGCGGCGGCCATTGTCCCGTGGCGGCCATGGGCAGCATTAAATGAGGAGCTAAACAGCTCGCCATGAGAAATTTCGGGTTCCGATTCTGACCCGGGGAGAGGCTTTTCTGCCGTTGTA
>CALIIG010000309.1 GCA_938018155.1 uncultured Prevotella sp. | reverse complement strand
GCAGACATTAAGGCCTTTGTTGACAAGTTCCGCTATCAGGCCACAAAAGCCGTGCAGGTACAGCAACGTTTGCGCCAGCTTGAGAAAATAAAGCCGATTGAAGTTGACGAAGTTGACAACCGTTCCATGCACCTGAAGTTTCCCCCTTGCCTGCGATCGGGCGACTATCCCGTTATTTGCGAAGATGTTCGTAAGGATTATGGCAGCAAAACCGTGTTCAGCCATGTAAACCTCAGCATCAGGCGAGGGGAGAAAGTAGCCTTTGTAGGTAAGAACGGAGAGGGAAAATCGACGCTTGTTAAGTGTATCATGGGTGAGATTCCGTTTAGTGGAACTCTGAAAATTGCGCATAACGTGCAGATAGGTTATTTTGCACAGAACCAGGCACAATTGCTTGATGAGAGGCTCACTATTTACGATACCATCGACCAGGTGGCCACAGGTGAAATGCGATTAAGGATTAATGACCTTCTCGGTGCATTTATGTTTGGCGGCGAAGTATCTGAAAAGTATGTAAAAGTGCTCTCCGGAGGCGAGCGCAGCAGGCTGGCCATGATCAGACTTTTGCTCGAACCCGTTAATCTTTTAATACTCGATGAGCCTACGAATCACCTTGATATGCAGTCGAAAGACGTGCTTAAGGAGGCTATAAAAGCCTTTGACGGCACCGCGATTATTGTGAGTCATGACCGTGATTTTCTCGATGGCCTGGTATCAAAAGTATACGAATTTGGCGAGGGTAGGGTGCGCGAACACCTTGGTGGCATTTACGACTATCTGCGTGCACACAATGCAGAGACCATACATGAGGCGTTGGGCGAGGTGCAAACCGAAAAGCCGGCTGTAACACCATCGGCTAAACCGCCGGTAGCATCAGCAGCACAGAAGCCGGTTGCTGATAAGGATGCAGATAATAAGCAGTTGTATCAGGAACATAAAGAGCAGCAAAGGAAAATACGTAAAGCCCAACGGGCTATAGAAGAAGCAGAGAAAAAGATAGCCTCATTGGAGGCACGTATTAAAGAACTCGACGCCTTGTTAATGGATTCAAAGAATGCATCCAATATGGAATTGGTGAACGAGTACACCGCTACGCAGGCCGAACTCGATAAGGAAAACAATCGTTGGATGGAGCTTTCAGAAGCATTGGAGTTGATGAACCAAATAATTTAAGTATAAAAAAGTCCTAATTTTAAAATGACCATATCATGAACATGAAGAATTTTCTACCGATGTTGATGTTCGTTACAGCTCCCGTGGTAGGAGTTGATGCACAAAACCAGTCGGGATTAGACCTGTCGAACCTCGACAGAACAGTTAAACCCGTTGACGATTTTTATCAGTTTGCTACAGGCGGCTGGCAGAAAAGCCATCCGCTGCCGGCAGCGTATAGTCGCTATGGCAGCTTTGACATGTTGCAGGAAAATGTGAATAAGCAGGTTAATTCCATCCTTACGACATTGTCAAAAAAGAAGTATAAGGCCGGGACGACAGAGCGAAAGCTGAGCGATTTCTATAAGCTTGCTCTCGATTCAGCCCGTCGCGACCGTGAAGGACTGGCGCCGGTGAAGCCTCTTTTAGACGAAATAGAGGCGGCTCCCAATATAAAATCGCTTCATGATTTGCAGCTGAAGTATGCCGATTTTGGCTATGGAGTGCCTTTCGGTATGTACTTTGGAGCCGACGAAAAGAACGTAACGATGAACATTCTTACGTTGTCTCAGGGCGGCCTTACGCTCGGTCAGAAAGACTGGT
>CALIIG010000308.1 GCA_938018155.1 uncultured Prevotella sp. | reverse complement strand
ATTGCGGTTATCGACCATCTCCTGAAAGGCTTTACAGAAGTAGGAATTGCACGACTGCCCGATGGCCTGCACCAGCGTGAGCGGCGATTTATGCTGATGGCATCCGATGTGTATACCGTTATAAGTGAAACCCTTACGACAGGGATAGCTCGTCTCTGTGGTGAGTGTGCCTTCCGAAACCATCTCCAGGGCCTGGGCAGTCTTCAGGGTTGACCCGGGCGAATAAGTCATACCGATGGCACGGTTCACGCCGTCGTCAACCTTGTTATGGCTTACAAGCGCTAAAATTCGGCCCGTGGAAGGGTCGATGGCCACAATGCTACCCTGCTTGTTACGCAACAGCTGTTCGGCAAGGGCCTGCAGTTTGGGGTTGATGGTAAGCGGACCGTCGGTGGGAAGAGGCGTTACGGTCTGTGCTCCTGCCTGCAGCGATACCGCCCAGATGGCAAGGATTGTGAGTAGCCTGCAGGCAATGTGTTTTAAGTTTTTTATCTTCATATAAGGTGACAAAGGTACTGTTTTTCAGACGAAAAGGCTATATATTTAAAACATATTGTATGCTTTTTGATATAAATTATCACAAGAACCGTGACTGTAAAAAAGTTTTGTTTTATCGTTTCTGCGTGTCAACTATTATATGTACCTTTACCCCGAAATCGTAATATGACGGAAATGCAGAATGTAGACGACTATCGCCAGCAGATTTTTCAGTGTCTTGTTGCCGCCGTTACCACCGATGGTGCCTCACGCTACACCGAAGAGCAGGCACGGGCAAAGGAGTTGACGGATGAGGAATTAATTGATGGTATCGACTTCAATACGCCCGAGGAAGTAGCACAGTTGCTGATGGAGTCGGGACTTGAAAAGTAACCCCAGACTGTATGAATAATCAGAAGAAAACACCATTCAATACCTATCTTGACGAAATAAGCGACCGGCCTCTGCTTAGTGACGCCGAGGAGGAAAGCCTTGCCGGACGTATACAACAGGGCGACAGCAGGGCCGTTGATGAGCTTATGCAGCCCAACCTTCCGTTTGTTGTGAGCCTTGCTGGGCAGTATAAGCATCGCGGGTTAGACATGGAAGACCTTGTGAGCGAGGGCAACATGGGCATGCTGAAAGCCGCCATGCGCTTTGATGGACGGCAGGGGAAACGGTTCGTTGCCTTTGCTGCGCCGTACATTCGCGAGGCCATTGAACAGGCTATCGAACAGCAGGCAG
>CALIIG010000307.1 GCA_938018155.1 uncultured Prevotella sp. | reverse complement strand
GCCGTCACACCCATCGTTCGACGGTCGTCGTACGCGCTGCTGACGGCCGTCGAACGATAACCCGTACACCATAATCATAACGCCATAACCGGCAAAAAGCTGAACCGTTACAGCCTCTTCTCTAACCCTTTATGGCATAAACCTCATATATCAAGTATGGTATAAACAAATTTTAACTAACGGAACACTCCATGCCGTCAGAATATAGCTAACTTTGTACAGATTAAATACCAAAAACCTAATCATGAGAAAATCTCTTCTTTTTGCAGTCTTGCTCACAACAGGACTGAACAGTTTTGCAGCCCAACCACGCAAAACCATAACCCGAGAGCCCATGCCCACATTTACCGAATGGCACGATTTAGAGGTAAACGAGGTGAACCGCTTTCCGCTTCACACCCACTTTTTCTCCTATCAGAACCAGCAAGAGGCAACGAAGGCTGACATCACGCAGTCGGGCAACTACCTTTCGCTCGAGGGAACGTGGAAGTTTCTGTGGGTGGCTAACGCTGACGAGCGACCCGTCGACTTCTATAAAACCGACTTAGATGACAGCCATTGGAAAACCATGAGCGTGCCGGGCAACTGGGAACTCAATGGTTACGGCGACCCTGAATATGTGAATATCGGACTGGCATGGCGATACATGTTCAACGGCGCGGTAGGCAACGGATGGAAACCGGCCTATGCTCCGCAGAACGCCGGGCCCACGAGCATTCCCGTTAAGGACAACCACGTGGGGTCGTACCGCCGCACTATCGACATTCCGGCGTCGTGGGACGGCCGCCAGATCATCGCCCACTTCGGGTCAGTAACGTCAAATATGTACCTCTTTGTGAACGGACGATACGCCGGTTACACCGAAGATTCGAAGGTTGCAGCCGAGTTTGACATCACCCCTTACCTGCACAAGGGCCGCAATCTCATCGCCTTCCAAACGTTCCGATGGTGTGACGGCTCGCTCTCTGAAGACCAGGACTTCTGGCGTCTCAGTGGCGTGGCCCGCCAATGCTACCTGTATACGCGCAACCCAAGGGTGCAGGTGAGCAACCTCCGCGTCACGCCCGACCTGCAAAACAACTACCAGGACGGCACGTTAGCGATAGGCGTGAACGTAAAGGGCGACCCGATTATCGAGTTTCAACTGCTGAATGCCAACGGCAATACCGTCGTAAAGTCGGTGGGAGACTTTCATAAACTGAACCACGGTATGGCGCATTTCACCCTGCGAAACGTCAAAACGTGGACAGCTGAAACACCTTATCTCTATACGCTTCTGGCCACCGTCAAGGACCGTCAGGGAAACATCGTCGAGGTAATACCCCAGAAAGTGGGTTTCAGAAAGGTTGAAATCAGGAACTCGCAGCTGCTTGTCAACGGCAAACCCATATTGATTAAAGGTGCCGACAGGCATGAAATTGACCCCGACGGCGGCTATGTGGTCACCCCTGCACGCATGATTCAGGATATAAAAATCATGAAACGCCTGAACATCAATGCCGTCAGAACATGCCATTACCCC
Source organism: uncultured Prevotella sp. (assembly GCA_938018155.1). Taxonomy (GTDB): domain Bacteria; phylum Bacteroidota; class Bacteroidia; order Bacteroidales; family Bacteroidaceae; genus Prevotella. Next base: position 3,424 of record CALIIG010000307.1, on the reverse strand, counting down.
GATGATCCGCGCTGGTATGACCTGTGCGACCAATACGGTTTGTACGTAACCGCCGAGGCAAATCAGGAGGGACACGCCTTCGGATACGGAGAAACGGCCGAGACTAAGAAAGAAAAGTTTGCCAAACAAATATTGCAACGCAACCAGCATAACGTGGAAATGCTGTACAATCATCCCGCCATCATCGTGTGGAGCTTGGGTAACGAAACGGCCGACGGCCCGAATTTTACCGCCGCTTTCAACTGGATTAAGCAGCGGGATAAGACTCGTCCCGTGCAATATGAGCGCGCATTGCGCGACGGTGCCAACACAGAAATCTTCTGTCCCATGTATTATCCCGTTGAGGATTGCGAAGCATACGCCCGCGATACCACCGCAAAGCGTCCGCTTATCCAGTGTGAATACAACCACACTATGGGCAATTCGGGTGCCGTCATCACCGATTATTGGAACCTCATACGCAAATATCCCAAGCTCCAAGGCGGCTATATCTGGGACTTTGTCGACCAGGCCTTGCACCGTTCGCCCCGTTTTGACGCCGCAAGAAGCATCGAAAACTATGAGGCAACAGCGGCTAAATACGAGCCGGGAACGGGCAATATACCACCCGAATACACTTACGGCGGCGATTATAACCGCAAGGATGCGTCGGACAATAACTTCAATTGCAACGGCATTATCGGCCCCGACCGCCAGCTTAACCCCCATGCTTACGAGGTGGCTTACACGTATCAGAACGTCTGGGCCGACGCAGTCGACCTCGAAAAAGGACGTATCAAGGTGAAGAATGAGTTCTTTTTCCGCGACCTTTCCAACGTTACCATGCACTGGTCACTGCAGCAAGCAGGCCATATTGTGCAGCAAGGCGACATCCATGACCTCGATATTGCGCCGCAGCAAGAGCGCATTTACACGCTTTCTTTCATGAAATTGGTGCCCAATGACGACATGCTCAACATCGAATTCCGTCTGAAAAAGGCCGAGCCGCTGATGAAAGCCGGTCAGCTCATCGCCTACAGGCAGCTTGTTATAAACAAGAAAGGGCCTGAGAAGACGTTCTATCCGACTGCCCCAAAGGGCAAAATCAAACTGCAAAACCGCAAGAACGACACGCAGATTACGGTGTCATCGGCAGCGGCTACCGTCAGTTTCGACAAGAAAACAGGCTTTATTTCGTCTTACACCACGGCAGGACGCAACCTCTTTGCCGACGGCGGCACGATGCGTCCATGCTTTTGGCGCGCCGTCACTGACAATGATATGGGAGCCAATTTGCAAACAAAGTTCCAGGCATGGCGCAATCCGGACATGACGCTGACGTCGTTAACGGCCCATCCCGTCGGAAAATCTGCAGTGTCTGTAGAGGCTATTTACGATATGCCTGCGGTGAAAAGCCAGCTCGTTATGACGTATTTAGTATATGAAACTGGCGAAATAGGCATGGAACAAAAGCTGAAAACTACGCACGGTGCGACGGTAGAACCGATGCTCCGCTTCGGCGTAGCCCTTCAATTGCCCAAGAATATGGACCGTAGTACGTTCTACGGTCGCGGCCCTATTGAAAATTACGTCGACAGAAAACAAAGTCAGCTCGTCGGCCTTTACACGTTAACGGCCGACCAGCAGTATTATCCCTACATCCGTCCACAGGAGACAGGCACGAAGACTGACATGCGATGGTGGCAGCAAACCGACGGCGGCGGCTTCGGATTACGCGTAGAAGCCATCGGCGAATGGTTCAATGCAAGTGCCCTCCACTACAGCATTGCAAGCCTTGATGAGGGTAACGAGAAGCACCAGCGCCACTCAACGCAAGTTAAGAAGGACGCCGTTACCTGGCTTTACCTCGATAATGCCCACTACGGTATTGGCGGAATCAACAGCTGGGGTGCCCTGCCGCTTAAGCCTTACCGCCTGCGTTACGAAGACATGACGTTTAAATTTTCGCTTATGCCCATCAAATAAATAGCGTGTTTTAATGGAAACAAGAACACGATTATTCTAAAGAATTGACGCTATAACGAAGATTTCATACCTACTATACGGCGGAAAACTGTCACCCCGACAGCTTTCCGCCGTTTTCGTTACGCCTTTTTTACACTTGGAAAACGTACTGTTTATAAAAGAATTGCAGCCTTTTACCGACACCTTTTCATATATACGGCACCGTTTTTTTTGTAACTTTGCACCCGCAAAAGCACATAACGACATGGAGAATCAGTATATTAAGCAGTTCCCCGACCTCATGAAGGGGAAGAAAATCATGTATAATCACGGCTTCGGTTCGTCGGCATCGTCGGGTACCGTGAGGCTAATCGCGCAGACTTTCCCCACGGCAACGGTCGTCGCCTACGACCTTCCGCTGCACCCTGCCGAGGCTGTCGACTTCCTGAAACAAAAGGTAAAGCAGGAACAGCCCGACCTTATCATCGGCACTTCCATGGGTGGAATGTATACCGAAATGCTGTACGGCTACGACCGTATTTGCGTAAACCCTGCCTTCGAAATGGGTAAAACCATGAAGGAACACGCCATGACGGGCAGGCAAATGTGGCAAAACCCGCGGCAGGACGGCGAGAAAGAGTTTATGGTTACAAAAGCACTCGAAAAGGAATATCGCGAAATTACCGAACAATGCTTCGCTGAACTCGACACGATGACGCCGCAGGAGCGCGCCCTTGAAGACCGCCGCGTGTGGGGATTATTCGGCGATGCCGACCCCATTGTGCACACTTTCGACATCTTTTGCGCGCATTACACGCAGGCCGTACACTTTCACGGCGAGCACCGTATGGGCGACAGGTCGTTCCTTTCGGGCGTCGTGCCCGTCATCCGGTGGATAGATGACAGGCAGGAAAGCCGCGAACGCCAGATTGTTTACATCGACGCGAGCTGCCTTGCCGATGCTTACGGCAAGCCCCGCGCGAGCTTAGCGAAAGCATTTAACATGCTTATCGAAACCTATCAGGTGTATATTGTGGCACCCGCTCCGACGAACAGCCACACCGCCCTTGCCGAAACGGCCGTGTGGTGTGAGCAATATCTATCGACCCCTGCGCACAACCGCGTGATATATACCAACCAGAAAGCCCTGCTCTACGGCGACTATTTCATCGACACCACGCCCGACGAGAACCTCCTCGGCACCGCCATCCGGTTGGGAAGTGACGAGTTTAAGACCTGGGAAGAGGTGATAACCTTCTTCGAAAGGCTTGCAGGGAAATAATCATGACGTCACATTGGAATCCTTAAAATTCCACTATCCGCAAGGCTTCCCAACGGTATGCCCTGCAGATTATTTCGTATTTGTAACATCATTACCCTGCTTTCCTCATCCCTTAACGTGCAAACGCTGATAGTTCGACGGCCGTCAGCAGCGCGTACGACGGCCGTCATACCCATTGTTCGACGGTCGCCGTACGTG
>CALIIG010000306.1 GCA_938018155.1 uncultured Prevotella sp. | reverse complement strand
TATTGTGTTGTCGAAGCTGAAAGACCGTGCCGGTTTGATTGGGGCTTGCATGGTTGCACGCAAGAACGCTCTGCATGAATAGCAGCGGGATAACCGGCATAAGACAAGCCACCGGTGCCGTTCTCACAGTTGTATAAAATAAGAATCATAAATTTTCAATATCACATTTAACTTTCAAATCATGAACCGTTTACTAACATCTATCATGTTGTTGCTCTCATGTTTTATGGCAAGAGGAGCAGAACAAGCCGATTATGCCCAGGTTATTCCGCAGCCATGCACCATCAATATGCAAAAAGGCGCACCATTCCTGTTGCAGGCTTCTACCGTTATTACGTACACAGCGGGCGAGGACATGCAGCGCAATGCCGCATTTTTAAGTCAGTGGATTGACGAAATGACACACATCAAGCCCGCCGTTCAGGCTGCCAGGGGCAAGGCAAAAAGCACAATAAGTTTAGTAATTGACCCGAAAGCAAAAGACATGAACAACGCCGAGGGCTATACCATAAACATTAATGCCAAGGGCATTGTGGTGCGCGGGAAGACCGCTGCCGGCGTCTTCTACGGCTGTCAGACGCTTAGAAAGTCGCTCCCAGTGCTGAAAAGCAACGATGCAGCCACTGTTGTCGAGCTGCCTGCAGCCAATATTACAGATGCTCCGCGCTTTGCATACCGCGGCATGCACCTCGATTGCTCGCGCCATTTCTTCCCTGCAAACTTCGTGAAAAAGTATATCGATATGATTGCTTTGCACAATATGAATCGCTTTCACTGGCATTTAACCGACGACCAGGGGTGGCGATTTGCCGTTGATAAGTACCCCAAGCTGGCAACAATAGCTTCAAAACGCAATGGAACGATGTTGAACCACTGTGCCAATGTCATCGATCACACACCTTATGGAGGCTATTATACCGATGCCGAAATTAAGGATATTGTGAAATATGCTGCCGACCGTCATATCACAATCATACCTGAAGTTGACATGCCCGGCCACATGTCGGCAGCTCTTGCCGCTTATCCTGAGCTGGGATGCACGGGTGGTCCTTATGAGGTTCCTATGCGATGGGGCATATTTGAGGATATTCTTTGTGCAGGAAATCCGAAGACTTACGATTTCGTAAAAGCCGTTCTGGATAAGGTTTGCGAGCTTTTTCCAAGCAAATACATCCATATTGGCGGCGATGAAGCACCACGCACACGCTGGGAAAAGTGCCCCAGGTGTCAGGCTGTAATTGCCAAAGAGGGTATTGTTGCAAAGGATGGCAAGAGCAAAGAGGCTATTTTGCAGGGATATTTCACACATAAGGTTCAGGATTATATGGCCAGCAAGGGCCGCGACATCATCGGATGGGACGAGCTTCTCGACTGTGATGTAGATACCACGGCAACCATTATGTCGTGGCGTGGCAGCGAACCCGGTGCCAAAGGAGCCCGGTTGGGCCACGACGTTATTATGTCGCCGATGTGGCATTGCTATTTCGACTTCTACCAGTCGAAGGATATTGTCAATGAGCCTGTGGCTATCGGCAACTTCCTCGATGTTGAAAAGGTTTATTCATTTAAGCCGGTTGCCGAAGGCCTTACATCAGGAGACGCCAGGCATATTATAGGTGTTCAGGCTAACGTTTGGACAGAATATATCGGCTGTCCCGAGCATGTTGAATACATGATACTGCCTCGTATGGCAGCCCTTTCAGAAGTACAGTGGATGCCTGAAAAGCAAAAGAGCTTCGATGCATTTAAGAAACGCGTAACCTCTTTACGCCGTATCTACGACCTTTACGGCTGGACCGTAGCTCCTCACCTGTGGCAGAAATAAACAATAACGAAATGCTCACGGCATTTTCCCGTCGTAAGCCACGATAAAATAAAGGGTATCCGTTTTTGGTAACAGATACCCTTTTTGTTATATTCCATCGTGGAACCGTTCATATTCCGCCTTAAACTTTTGATTTTTTCAACATAAACTTTGCCTTGTCCTATCACTACTGCATAAACTCGTGCGCGTTTTCAATCAGAAAATCTGATGTACACATTGCGGGAAACTTATATCTTTGCATATTCAGCAGCCTGTATTCAACATTCAAAATAATAAACAAAATATCACGATTACGACATATTTGCATTGCAATTACATCGTAATCGTCCTTCCTTTTAATCATATTTAACCTACAAAACTTACATACTGTCTGAATTTTCTGCAGAAAAAGCATATCTTTGCACTGCATATAGTTTTTGTAATTATTATAATTTTTAAAAGACAAATCATTATGAAGAAGTACGAATGTAACGTTTGTGGCTGGATTTATGACCCACAAGCAGGCGACCCCGATAACGGTATTCAACCTGGAACAGCATTTGAAGACCTGCCCGATGACTGGACATGTCCCGAGTGTGGTGTCGGTAAGGAGGACTTTAGTCCCGTCGATGATTAATTAATTATATAACATGGCAAAGAAAATAACAGAAAAAGTTTCATGGGTAGGCAAAATAGACTGGGAGCTGAAACACTTCCATGGTGATGAATTGTCTACCGAACTGGGCTCGAGTTACAACTCATACCTGATACGTGACAAGAAGACTGCTCTTCTCGATACCGTGTGGGGACCTTATGATAAGGAGTTTGTCAGCAGGCTGAAAGAGGTTATCGACCTCAACGATATTGACTACATTATCATGAACCACAACGAAAACGACCATAGTGGTGCCTTGCCAGCCTTAATGCGTGAGATACCCAACACCCCTATTTACTGCACAAAGAAAGGGGAAGATATAATAAAAGGTCTGTATCATGAGGAGTGGAACTTTGTCAATGTCAAAACAGGCGACACACTTTCATTAGGTGAAAACACGCTCACCTTTATTGAATGCCCCATGTGTCATTGGCCCGACACGATGGTAACCTATGCTGACAAGGAGCAGATATTGTTCTCGAACGATGTCTTCGGCCAGCATTTCGCTACCGAAAACATGTACGACGATGCGGTAAATGTGAACGATTTGTTCCACGAAGCCGAAAAATACTATGCCAATATTCTCAACATTTACAACAAAATGGTAAAGAAAAAGGTTGACGAAATTGTTGGCATGAACCTCCCGCTAAAGCTGATATGTCCATCGCACGGTGCAATATGGCGCAGTCATATCAAAGATATTATTGAGAAATATCAACAGTGGGACTGCGACTATCAGGAGCGACAAATCACCTTTGTTTACGATACCATGTGGCAAGCCACCCGTTGGATGGCCGAGGCTATGGCCGAAGGCATTCGCCTTTACGACGATACCATCACGGTAAAACTTATGAATGCCTCACACGATGACAAGAATGATATACTGCTTGAGGTCTTTAAGTCGAAGGCGATACTCGTTGGTTCGCCCACGGTTAATCTGGGAATGACCTACGCTACCGCCGGTATTATAGAACTAATTCACGGTATGCGCTTTAAGAATAAGCAGGCAGCAGCCTTCGGCAGCATCGGCTGGGGCGGCGGTGCAGAGAAGCGAATTCATACAAGACTTACAGAAGCCGGATTTGAGATGGTTGCCGACCCCATCACTGTAAAGTGGGCACCTGACAGCCAGGCACGCCAGACATGTATAGAATACGGCAAGGCTTTCGCTGAGAAAGTATTTTAACTTTGCCTGAAACATACGAAGCCGGAGGCCGAAAGCATAAAAAAACTTTCGGCCTCGCTTTTATAACTGAGAACCCCTACACATGAAACATGTCTTGATTATTGCATTAAGTCTGATTATTTTCGTCGGCTGCAACCCATCCAAACACCCACTTCCTGTCAAACCTACTGACAGTACAGCTATAAAAACCGACAGTTCCGTCGCCCGAAAAGCCGTTGATGATTCACAATTTCAGAACCAGCCCGAACACCTCGACACCATCATCGGCGACTGGGAAATTCATGCACAGCAGTTCTTTGACGGCAAAACGGTAGAGCTTTTCGGTGTAAAATATGCCAATTACCCCTATCGCTTCCAGATCAAAAAGAAAGGAAAGGTTATCTTTGACAGACTTGTGATAACCACAAAGCGACTGTTACAGGTCGATTATAAGCCCGATTATCTGCTTAATTTAACGGGTGTTATCCATGCTACAGCCACAACAGTGTATATCGGAATGGACTGTTGTATCCCCGATACCGATGATATGTACTATACGCTACTGGCCTTCTCTGCTGACAAAACATTTGACTTTTACAATATTTACTATTATTTAGGTGCCGAATACCTTTGGTCAGAAACAGATATTTCAATATTTTACGCCATGTATGCGCACGAACTCTCGCGCAAAATACCCAATCGGGAAGCCATCCATCAGGTGCTAAATGCCTGTTGCACACCCGAACTGGCAAAACGTGCACAACATTATACCCTGCAGAATAACCCGTTCTTCGGGGCCGGCCACTTTGATGCAGCATGGACAAATACCCTTGAAATAGACAGCGTTTCAGGAAAAAAGAACGTTGCCGAGCTAAGATACAACAAATATACTACCAACAATGCAGAAGTAAAACGCGAACTAAAACTCACGAAAACTGCCAGAGACAAATATCTGATTAGTAATGTAGGGCACGTGGTACATTAATTTTCGCTGCGCTTATACGTGGTAGAAAGTTAATCAGTTAGTAAGCAAGCCTCTTCTATTCAAACAAAAAAAGAGATTTCCCTTAGGAAAACCTCTTTTAAATATAGTGATTCCGTTGGGATTCGAACCCAAGACCCACAGCTTAGAAGGCTGTTGCTCTAATCCAACTGAGCTACGGAACCCTAGCCATTAAAACGTCAGGCAAAATTAATGATTTAATTTGAAAGAGGGGAAAACGCCACAATAATACGATATTTTCTTAACAGACATTAACGCCTATTGCTTTTTCCTCATCACCATCTATACGATACATGGTTATCTGATGGCCGTCGAGGATAGCCAGTGTAGGCGGATTTCCTCCCTTGGGAAAGGTTATTGAACCCGTGTTAACGATGGTAGGGCCGCCTTGTTGTGGCGTAATCTCCCACAAATGTGTATGTCCATAGCATACTATATCGAAGTGGCCGTGAGGCAATTGCTCCTTATTATAAATGTGGCCGTGGGTTAAAAAAATGCGCCTGCCCTCGTCAACGAGCAGCATATAGGTGCTCATCATAGGGAAATTAAGTAGCATTTGGTCGACCTCTGAATCACAATTGCCGCGGATAGCAATAATATTGTCGGCCATTTTATTCAGTTCTTCGGCCACGGCTTTGGCGTCAAGGCCCTCAGGAATAGCGTTTCGGGGGCCGTAATTCAGAATGTCTCCCAGAACGATGAGCATGTTGCAGTTGTGCCTTTTGTAAATATCGAGTGCACGACGCAAGCATGTTACCGACCCGTGAATGTCGGAAAGTATCATGTATTTCATGCTCGTAGATAATGCTTTAGTTCGTTATTCTTCGTTAATTTCATCATTCGCCGTACAGCTTTATTTCGAATTTGTCGAACGCGTTCACGCTTAAGACCCATCCTTTGTGCTATCTCGGCCATGGTTTGTGATGCTTCTCCTATCCCGTAAAAGCTCTGGACAACATGCCGTTGGCGTTCATCGAGCTTGTCAATAAGTTGTTGAAGCTCGGCCAGCAGACTGTCATGTTCCAAACTTCCTTCCGGATTCGGCGCATCTTTATCGGCTATAACCCTCCCCAAACTAAGCTCGGCACTGCCCCCTATGGGCGCATCAATAGAGAGAGCCTTGCTGCGACGCTTCTCCAAAACGGTGTCGACAATATCCCTCGGCACGCGATAAAGTCCGGATTGCTGTTCGATGGCGTGCTCAATGGCTTCGCGAATATAGGGTGCGGCAAACGCAACGAAACGCTTTCCCTGATGGGCATCGAACCGCATGGCAGCCTTAAGCATACCCAAATTGCCTTCGCTTACGAGGTCGTCCATATCTAAACCGTGGTACAAATAACCCTTAGCCAAGCCCACAACAAACGGTAAGTTCGGCTTTATCAGCTCATTAACAGCACGCTCATCGCCCTGCTGTATGCGCATGGAGAGGCTTTGCTCTTCGGCATCGCTAAGCAAAGGCTGGTCGCCAATATCGCTGAGATAACTGTCGAACGATGTCTTTCTTTGATTATTCATGTGCTTTTGTCTTTCGTTTAAAGGTCCGACTCCATCAACAACTGTGCTATTTCTTCAGGCGTATTGAAGTCAATGCCATCGATTAATTCTTCATTCGTCAGCTCTTTTGATAATGCAAGAGCCTGCTCGGGCGTATAGCGGGGCGTTCCCTCTGATGTAACGGTGCCCTCAATACACCGCAGTATCTGCTGCCTGTAATCGTCTACGTTTTGCATTTTCGATATATACTTATTTCGTCGTAAAGGTACATATAATAGTTGATACGTTGAAACGAAAAAACAAAACTTTTTAATGCCGTTCCCTTCTAAATTGATTTGTATTGTAATGCCGGCAATACACCTTTCGTATATAGGCCGTTTTAAAGAAAAATGGTAACTTTGTGGCTTAATATGAATATGATAAACATCAAGAATAACATACGTCGTTTATCCGTCAGTATTATTTTGTGGACGCTCGTTTTGCATATTGGGGCACAAACTGTAACGCCACTTCCCACTGACGGACCGCTTACCATCAATCCCAAATTGCAAGCATTATCCGAGCAATTGTTACGCAACAAGCAAGGCAGTATTGTGGCTATTGAACCTGCTACCGGGCGTATTCTGGCACTGACAAGCCATAACAAGGTCGATGATGGCGTGAACAGAGCCATTGGCATGGCTTATTCGCCAGGGTCAACATTTAAGACTGCGCAAACCCTGGAGATGGTTTCGGAAGGCGCACTCACCACCGGGACGAGCTATCCCTGTCGTAAAGGCTTCACCTATAACCATATACACATTGGCTGCCATCAGCATAAATCGCCACTCACACTGATACAGGCTATCGGGCAATCGTGCAATTCCTACTTCTGTAAAGCCTTTCAGGAGATGGTCGATAACCGCAAATTATATCCCTCTCAGTTCGATGCCATCAGCAAATGGGCCGCTTATATGCACAGCTTCGGGCTGGGAAAGCCGCTCGGTATTGACATGGAGGGCGAGGCAAGCGGACTGATTCCTGACGCTGCTTATTTAAGAAAGCACCATACACGATGGAACGGAACTACCGTGATGTGGATGGGAATGGGACAAGGAGAGGTAACAACCACTCCGCTGCAACTGTGTAATATGGCTGCCCTTATTGCCAATCGGGGCTGGTATATCACGCCCCACATTCATCAAAACCTCCCGGGAGTCACTGACACCACATTTACCACTCGCCACTATGTTAAAGGAACGACCGATGCTTTTGACGTGGTTATACGCGGCATGAGGGCGTGCGTAATAAACGGTACGGCAGCAAGTATCAACCGATCAGACTACCGTATATGTGGAAAGACGGGCACAGCCGAAAACGAAGGTGTCGATCACTCCATATTTATGGGCTTTGCACCCATGGGAAAACCGAAAGTAGCCATTAGCGTATATGTTGAAAACGGAGGCTTCGGAGCCGACCTTGCCGCACCCATTGCATCGCTAATTATCGAGCAACAGGTCAACGGGCACCTGTCTGAAAAAAGTAAAATAAAAGCCCAGAGGTTGTCATCAAAGAAAGTTAAGATAACACCCGTTGAGGTAATCATCAATTTTGACGATTTATAAATGACGATTTCTCATTATCAATATAAAGGTTTTTCGCAATAAATACAAAACAAAAGCTGTTGGGGCGCATCAACATTTCTCGGTATTCAGGCTTGTAATATAGTAAATAAAGAATGTTTTAACGTCTGTAATATAGCGTTTTACACAAAATAATATATAACTTTGCAAAATAAATAACACGATAAAGATATAACGATGAAAAGAAAAGAACTTATTGACGAGGTAGCCAGGCGCGCGAAAATATCAAAGACCGATGCTGCCAAATGCCTGAACGCCGTATTGGGAACCATCGCCGACAATCTTACAGAAGGCGACCATGACATCGCCATCCCTGACTTTGGACACTTCGCTGTGAGGCATGTGGCTGAACGTAAAGGAAAGAATCCGCAGACGGGCGAAGCCATAACTATCGGGGCCCGTGATAAAATTGTGTTCAAAGCGTCTGATAATATCGGTATCTATTCGCGCAAACACGGCTAATATTTTGTGCCCGGGAACTTATCAAAGCCTTGTTTTTGTTCAGGGAGCACATCATAACCACGTCTTCTTACCACCTGCTTATAACATCCTTAATACATAAATACTGTTTAGCATGAAACCAAAACTTTACTGGTGGCGCACGACAGCCTCGTTTCTTTTCGTGCTTTTCATGATGCCTTTAGGACATGCCTCCATGATTATTATGGAGAAAACCATGACCCCTGACGCCGTACACGTTGGCGGATTCCTCTTAGGACTCTTTGGCCTTATACTGACTATATGGGGTGTTTTCGTCAAAGGCGACACCAAACAAACGCTGTTTGGTCTTATCGGTGCACTGTTTTTCTGGACGGGTTGGGTTGAATTTCTGTTTCAATATTATGCCAATCGCTATGGCACTATGCCCGAAATGGAGAACGGCGTTGTTGTAACCAGGCCCGAATACCTTATTCTTCCTGCTACCTTCGGGCTGTGGGCCATGATGATGCTCGTTTATATGTTCTGCACAAAAACAGGTTGCGACCTCATCAACTGGCTGCAAAAACAATTCTTCCGCAGCCATAAGAACGAAGTTGTACCCCATCCTATGACGCGCCATGTGGCCATAACTACGTTCATGGAGTTCAATATGATTATGTGGACAAGCTATCTTTTGCTCATGTTTTGCTACGATCCACGCTTCATCGGCGACCATTCGATAATTACATACGCCGTGGGAGCCGGCTGCTTTATTGGCTCGTTGTTTATGTTTGCCAGCGAGCTGAAGCGTAAACCATGGGGTGCCAACATCCGCATGGCTATTGCCACGGTTATCATTTTCTGGGTACCCATAGAGGTGTTGGGGCGTATCAACTTCTTCAATGAATTTTGGATTGAACCACAAAAGTATGCAACGCCTCTGCTTGTATTGCTGGCAGCCTTCCTTATTCTTGGCTCATATCTTACATATAAAGCTTTTAAACACAAACAAAAACAACATTAAACCATGGACTTTCTTCCACACGACCCGGCCATTCTCGTTTCAAGTATCAACATGTACTTGCGTGATGGCATGTACGATTCACTCGAATCGCTCTGCTATGCCTACAACCGCGACCCCGAAGAACTAAAGAAATACCTCGCCGATAACGGCTATACCTACAGTCCTTCACAGCACCAGTTCAGGCCGACGGGCGTTGCAGACCAATAACATACCAATATAAATTGCTATGAATTATTTTATTATTGTTAATAATCAGCAGCAGGGCCCGTTCACCATTGACGAGCTAAAGCTGCAGGGAATCACCGCCGAAACATTAGTCTGGGCCGACGGAATGCCGCAATGGACACCCGCATGGCAGGTTGATGAGCTTAAAGCCATTCTGCAAGAAGGCACAAATAACACCACAACAACACCGCCACCACCACCCGCAGGCACCGTACTGCAACAGCAGCAACAGCCTCAACCTGAAACAGGCAGCCAGGCCGACACCATTCGTGAGGTGCTTAAGGTACAAGACGAAGAGCGTCAGCGTGAGGCCGAAGAACGCAAAAAGCACCGCCGCCGCAACTGTTACATCGTATGTGCAGTGGCTGTTCTGCTGTTGTTTGTTCTTGCACTTACCAACCCCGGCATGGGCGAGCACCGGCAAGCCATACTTAACCGTGTTGACACAACTACCGAACGGTTCGATGATATAGACAATCCCACCGTACGAACTCTGGTCAAAGCCATGACAAACTTTGGTGGAAGAACCGTAAACGAAACGCTTAAGACCATGATTGATGACCATCTTGAGTATCACAATTACGTGTTCTTCTCAACCACTACCA